>JBEGOB010000085.1:0-6273 GCA_041182265.1 Verrucomicrobiota bacterium
CAAACGGTCGAGGTGCGAGCGCGTGTCGAGGCTATTGTGGACAAGATGCCATTCACGGAGGGCGTCGAGGTGAAAGCCGGCGACGTGTTGTTCGAACTCGATAAAAAGCCATTTCTTGAGAAACTCGCCGCTGCCAAAGGTGCGCTTGCGGAATCCCATGCCGCTTTAAACAAATACGAGAAGGATGTTGCTCGGCTTATTCCCCTTGCGGAAAAGCGCGCGATTCCCCAGCAGGATCTCGACAACGCAAATGCTTCTGTCGAAGTGGGCAAGGCTGCCATCGAGACGGCTCAAGCGCGTGTCGAATCCGCACAAATCGATCTTGGATATTGCGATGTATTGGCTCCTATCACTGGCTTGATCGGAGCCAAGCAGGTTTCGATCGGCGCGCTCGTGGGCAAGGGCGAGCCGACACACTTGGCCACCATATCCACTCTCGATCCTATCTGGTTTTACTGCAATGTTAGTGAAGTTGACTATATCAAGGCTGAGGAAAAAAGTCGTCGGCTCGGCAGGGACATCGCCAAACTTCCTCTCACCCTGATTTTTTCAGACACTCAGGAACACCCGGATCAGGGTCGCTTTGTCTTCATTGACCGGGCGGTGGATGCGAAAACCGGCACTCTGCGCATTCGGGCGGAATTTCCGAATAAGGACAAACTGCTGCGCCCAGGCATGTTTGCGCGGGTCCATGTGGATCTTGGGACTCGCAAAGATTGCATCGCTCTGCCTCAACGCGCGGTGATCAGCATGCAGGGGAAAAATTTCGTGTGGGTCGTCTCCAAGGACAATATCGCAAGCCAGCGCGCGGTCAGCATTGGCGAGCAGGTGGGCGCGAATTTCCTAATCAACGAGGGGCTTGAGGTCGGCGAGCGAGTGATCCTCGAAGGCATTCAGAAAGCCCGCGAGGGAGCTCTCGTGAACGCTCTGACTGCCGCTCAACTTGCTGCCATGAAGTCCGCTCACGCCGGCGGGATCCAGCCCATCAAGCACTAATCGATCATGGCTGAATTCTTCATCCGCCGGCCCATCGTGGCGATGGTCATCTCGATCGTCACCTGCATCGTCGGCCTCATTTCACTCTCCCGCCTGCCGATTTCGGAGTATCCGAATGTCAGCCCGACCTTGATCCAAGTCACCTCGACCTATCGAGGTGCCGCCGCAGAGGCGGTGATGGAATCCGTGGCGACGCCCATCGAGTCCAAGATCAATGGCGCGGACAAGCTGCTCTACATTCAGTCCTACAATTCTAACGACGGAAAAATGGTGCTTAACGTCACCTTCGATGTCGGCACGGATGTGGACATCATGCAGGTCAATACGCAGAACCGCGTGGGCCAGGCGGAGGCTCAACTGCCGGATGCGGTGAAGCGCGAGGGCGTTGTCACCAAGCGTTCCAGTCCTGATATTTTGTTAGCGGTTGGCCTATCCTCACCCAAGGGCACCTACGATGGTGTTTTTCTAGGAAATTACGCCGACATCAATCTCGTGGATCAGATCAAGCGGGTCAGCGGGGTGGGGGATGTGAAGAATTTCACCGCCCAAGATTACTCAATGCGCATCTGGCTGAAGCCGGACAAGCTTGCGTCCCTCGGCGTTACGCCCACTGATATTTCTAACGCGATCAAAGAGCAGAACGCTCAGTCTCCAGCGGGGCGGATAGGTGCCGAGCCTGCGCCGCCGGGCCAGCAAAGCCAGTTCAACGTCCGCGCGCTTGGCTTACTCAAAGATCCCGAGGAGTTCGAAGATATCATTGTCCGGTCGAGCAGGGACGGTCAGCAGGTGAAAATCAAAGATGTTGCCCGCGTTGAAATGGGGGCACAAACTTACGACCTGCGCGCCCGCATGAACAAGGCTCCCGCTGGTGCGCTCGGCATCTATCTGGCCCCGGGTGCCAACGCTCTGCAAACTGCGGAGAACGTGAAAAAGATCCTGGAGGAGGCGAAACTCCGCTTCCCTCCGGACATGGCCTACGAGATTACGCTCGACTCGACCTTGCCGATCAAAGCGTCGATGGAGGCCATCGCGCACACGTTGTTCGAGGCCATCATTCTCGTGCTCATTGTGGTGTATATCTTTTTGCAAAGTTTCCGCGCCACGATTATCCCGATGCTCACGGTTCCCGTTTCTTTGTTGGGTGTGTTCATTGCATTTCCGATGCTTGGTTTCAGCGTCAATACCCTAACGATGTTCGGTCTCGTGCTCGCCATTGGCATTGTGGTGGATGATGCAATCGTCGTCGTTGAGGCCGTGCAGCACCACATTGAGCATGGGCTTTCTCCTGTTGATGCCACGCGCAAGGCGATGCAGGAAGTCTCGGGGCCGGTCGTCGCCATTGCGCTGATCCTGTGTGCGGTGTTTGTGCCCATCGCCTTCATGGGTGGCGTGACTGGCCTTCTCTATCAACAGTTTGCGATCACCATTGCGGTGGCGGTTATTTTCTCAGCGATCAATGCTCTTACGCTGAGCCCGGCGCTCTCCGCGTTGTTGCTGCGCAAGCCGACTCCTGGCCGCGGTCCAGTTGCTTGGTTTTTCAAGAAGTTCAATGCGTTCTTCGACTGGGTCATTGAGCGTTATGGCAGGATCGTCGGTGGTCTAACGCGCAAAGCGACGTTTTCAATGCTGATTCTCGTCGTCGTTTGCGGTGGTATTTGGGGGCTTGGTAGAGTCGTGCCTAGTGGCTTCATTCCAGACGAGGATAAGGGCTATATGTTTGTGGCCATCGAGCTGCCGGAGGGAGCCTCACTGCAGCGCTCCGACGCTGTGCTGAAGCAGGTGGAGGAAATCGTCAATAACACCGATGGAGTCCGCTCGGCGCTGGCTCTCAGTGGGATTAACATTTTGAACAATTTGAACGTCCCGAATGCGGCGATGATGTTCATTGGTCTTGACGATTGGGAAGAGCGAGAGGCTCCGGAGCTTCATGCCAAGGCGATTGCGAAGGAATTGAATAAGAAATTCTTCGCCATTCCCGGTGCTCGTGTCTTTGCATTCGGGCCGCCGGCGCTGCCGGGTTATGGCAATGTTTCTGGCTTCACCATGCAACTTCAAGACCGCTCGGGCGGCAGCGTTGAGCAACTTGCGGCGATGGTCGCGCAAGTCCAAGCCGCTGCTGCAAAGCGCCCGGAAATCGGCCGCGTGAGCACCACGTTCAATCCCGCGACTCCGCAGGTGAGAGTCGAGCTGGACCGTGAGAAGGCCCGCACGCTCGGGGTGCCGGTGGACAGCGTTTTTCAAACTCTGCAAGCTTACCTCAGCGGCCTTTATGTGAACGATTTCGTGAAGTTTGGCCGCGTTTACAAGGTGTTCCTGCAAGCTGAGCCAGAGTTCACCAGCAAGCCGGACGACATTGGGAAATTCTGGGTGCGCAACAATGATGGTGGCATGGTCCCCTTGAGCACCTTGGTCAAGGTGTCCACGATGTCTGGCCCCAATTTCGCCACGCGCTTCAATCTCTATCTATCAGCTGAAATGATGGGGGCTCCCGCACCTGGATACAGCTCGGCGCAGGCACTCAAGGCGATGGAAGAGGTGATGGCGGAAATGCCGTCTAACGTTGGTTATGAATGGTCCGGCCTCACCCTTCAGGAAAAGAAATCCGAAGGCCAAGCGCCGCTCATTTTCGGCATGGCCATCCTCTTCGTGTTCCTGCTGTTGGCTGCGCAATATGAAAGTTGGTCGCTGCCTTTCGCGGTCTTGCTTTCCGTGCCTACCGTCATTCTTGGTACGCTGGTTGGCCTGCTGCTGCGCAATTTCGAAATGAACGTCTATGCCCAGGTCGGGCTGGTCATGCTCATCGGTCTGGCCGCGAAAAATGCAATTCTCATCATCGAGTTCGCTAAAATGAAGCGCGACGAAGGCATGCCCACGCTCCAAGCTGCGCTTGAAGGTGCTAAACTCCGCTTGCGTCCGATTTTGATGACTTCGTTCGCCTTCATTCTCGGTTGTGTGCCGTTGATGTTAGCCACCGGCTCCGGAGCGGCATCGCGCAGCACAATGGGCACCGGCGTGGTCTTCGGCATGACGATTTCCACCATCATCGGCTTGTTCCTGATCCCCGTCTGCTATGTTTTCGTTCAAAAGTTTTCGGACAAGAAGAAGGATGGAGCGGTTGGCTCGCGCCCGATTGAATGACCCTGTTTGACGGGGGGCTGACTTGAAGCGCGGTGCCTTGGGCGAGCGAGATTCACTCCATCACAAATACCCGCGATTGAGTGCTTTGCGGAGAGCTTGCTTGCGGCTGTTTACATGCAGTTTTGAGTAGATGTTGCGGATATGGCTGTGAACCGTGTGGCTGCTGATGCCCATGGATTGGGCAATCTCATCGTAAGTGTTCCCCCGGGTAAAACTTCGCAGCACTTCCAATTCTCGGCTTGTTAAGTCCTCTTCTTCAGGTTGGCTTTTTGAAGCGGGATCGGTCTCGCGAAATTGGGTGATTAGGTGTCCTGCAACGATCGGGCTGATGGGTGTTTTCCCACCGAAGATTGCGTGGATGGACTCCACCAACTCGGCAGCGGCGACGCCCTTGACGAGATAGCCACAAGCGCCTGCGCGCAGGGCCTCGAAGAGACTGGCGCGTTGTTCGTGAATGGTGTGTGCCACTGCGAGTAAAGTGGGAGCATGGCCACGGGCCACGGCGATCAACTGGGCCCCGGACAAGAGCGGGAGATCCAGATCGGTGAGCAGGACGTCCACCTCATGCCAAGCTGTTTGGGTTAGGGCTTCTTCTGCCGTCTCGTAGGCGCCGACAAGTAAAATGCCGTCCGCAGACGCAAACAGCCTGCTGAGGGTCATCAGCATTTGCGGATCGTCTTCAACCACTACGAGGCGAATCATCGAGTCATTTGAAACTCTCCATCCTCATTGGCAAGATTGGAAAAAAGGGGTTTTTTGGCGATAGGGTGGAGGCTGACCGGAACTGGAATGATGAACCGAAGCGCGGTTCCGGAGTTGCAGCGCAGTGTGACGCGCCCCAAGAGTTCCTCACAGCGGCGGCGCATGTTTGGCAATCCGCGGCCGCCGTAATCCACCATGGGCTCGTTCTGAAGGCCGATGCCGTCGTCGCGGACGGTGATACAAAAATAATTTTTAAAGAAACGCACACGGATGCTTGCCCGGCGGGCTTGGGAGTGGCGTGCGAGGTTACTGATGGCCTCCTTCAGGCAGCGCAGCAGCGAGAGCCGTGCCGCAGCGTCGTTGAGGGCTTGTTCAGGCGGTGTGCCAGTGACTTTCCAACTCAGGGAAAACCCGTGTCCGGCGGCCAAGTGTGCGGCATGTTGGTGGACTTCTTGCAGGAATTGATGCCAATCAACCGGGCCTTTTTCGAGCACGTCCATGAGCAATCGCACCTCACGGTTGCAATCGATGGCGAGATGTTCGATGTGGTGCATGAGTTCGTGTCGCTCGGAAGATTCATCCTTGCCTTGGCCCATTGAGGCCAGCAGCACGAGATTGGCCGTCATGCCGCCGATCCCGTCATGGAGGTCACGCAGCAGCAGTTCTCTTTGGCGTTGGGCGCGCTCGCTGAGCAATTCTCGTTCGCGGAGTGCGAGCTGGCTTTCGGCTTTGGCTAAACTTTGTTGGGCTAGCAGTTGGGCATCATACAGGTGAACTTTTTGCAGGTTGTTCCATTGGTTGACCAGCAGGAGGGCGTTGTAAGTCCAGCAGAGCAGCCAGAGGATTGTATTGGAAAAAAGCAGCACTTGAGCGGTGCCTTCGCCAAAAGGTTCCGGTGCGCCACGATGGGTGGCGATGGTCCCAGCGCGAAACACAAATGAGAGTGCATAAAGCACCGCAGTGACGCCGCCAAAGTAGGCGGCTAGACGAAGGCCGACTCTCTGCTCGGAGAACCACTCGCGCGCGGTGAGTGCGAGGAAGAGCACGATAGGAGCCGAGTAAAAAATGGGTCG
Organism: Verrucomicrobiota bacterium; assembly: GCA_041182265.1. Classification (GTDB taxonomy): domain Bacteria; phylum Verrucomicrobiota; class Verrucomicrobiia; order Verrucomicrobiales; family Akkermansiaceae; genus Luteolibacter. The sequence continues at coordinate 5,910 of JBEGOB010000085.1, forward strand.
TAGCCATTGTTGGTCGGTGGCCCATCCAAACCAGAGGTAGCCGGCCAGCGAAGGAATGCAGCACAGCAGTGGCCACTTGAGGGCGGGCTTTTGCCCACGGAATACCGTCGTGCCAATATTCAGCAGGAGCACCGCAGCCCATGTGAACAAAGTGGGAATCCAGCGTGTGAGCAGTGTGGAATCGATGCTCTGACGCCCAAGGACTAGCAGCAGTGAGCAGCCGGTGAGCAGGCTGGAAAGCGTCCAGAAGCGGAGTCCCGGGGCGTTCCGGTTCAGGGCCCATGCGCAGGTGAAGGCGATCGCTTGCAGCACAGCAATGCAGCCGGTAACCAAGGCGAGTGTCGGGGTGTCTGGTGACATCAGT
>JBEGOB010000086.1:0-3680 GCA_041182265.1 Verrucomicrobiota bacterium
CCACAGCAAATCCTCCGCCGGATCAAGGCGAAGGGGCCGGGCTGGGCGTTCACCCCTCATGATTTTGCCGATTTGGGCGATCCCCGCTCCATCGGCATGGCGCTGACCCGTTTGATGCGCAGCGACCATATCCGGCGAATCGGCCACGGTCTCTACGACACGCCGCACAGCCACCCTCTTCTTGGAAAAGTGGGTGCCGGCACGGACGCCGTCGTCGATGCCATCGGCAGAAAGCGGAATCTGAGGCTCCTTCCTTCCACCGCCACCGCAGCCAATCAACTCGGGCTAAGCACCCAGGTTCCAGCCCAACTGGTTTATCATACCGATGGCGCTCCAACCCGAATGATGCTGGGAAATCTCCAGATCGATCTGCGGCGGAACACCGGCCGCATGCTGGCGCTCGCCGGTCGTTCCAGCGGACTTGTGGCCCAGGCCCTGCGCGATGTGGGAAAAGACAAGGTCACGCCCGATCATCTCCGCCGCGTGCGCGATCACCTTCCGGCCTCCGCCCGCAAACAACTCATCCAGGACATCCATCTGGTTCCGGCATGGATGCGCCCTCATTTCAAAGAAATCGCCCGCAACGATGACTGAAGACCCTTACCGCCGAAGGCTGGCAGGGATCCTCCCGCAACCGTTGGAAGGTCGTGGAAAACGCCAACCCGCAGTCCGACCTGTGATTCCCGCCGCATGCATCCACGAATGGTCGCAGCATTGCCCGTGGATTCCGGCGGCACTACGCCGGTGGAATTCGCTTGTGGAGATCTTGCCGCAAAGTCTCCACCACTTGGGCGCTCAGGCGAAATTCCGTCTGAGCCAATCTGAGGAAAGCATCTTCGAAATCGATCAAACCGGCCGCTGCGGCATCGGTCAAAAGACCCGCCGTGCCGGTGATTCGCAAACCGAGTGCGCTCGCAACTTTGCGACCGCGTTTTTCATCGAGAATCAGCAGGCTGGAATTCCGGTGTTGCCACGCCAGTGTGATCGCGGAGGCTTCCCCGGCATCCAGAGCTCCTGTTTCCTCAAGAAACGGCGATCGGTCAGGCACCACAGTGATCCAATCCGGCAACGTCGAAAACAAACGCCTCAGGGCCTCCGGTGCACAGGGATGGCTTGCTTCAGCCCGAATGGTCTCCGTGATTGTGATCTTGCCGTAAAGCCTGCGGAGCAAATCCAACTCGCCGATCTCAGCCAAGCAGGACAGCACGGAATTATCGCTGACGACGATCACGGGACGGCATGCCGGAAGTCGAATGAAGTGCGGGCATCCGCCAGGATCTCCTCTGCCGAGTGCCCGGGCCACGCGCCATGCTTCGACAGCACCGCTTGCGCCTCCCAACGCGATTCCAGTTCAAGCATCCTCCGGACTTGTTCCAGCGATAACACTTCTTTGGCATACGCCTCCGCCGCTAAAGCCTCAAGAGCCGCGCGACCGAGGTTCTGGAACCCGGCCCCAAGCTCCGCCGCCAAATCATCAGGTATGTTCACGGTCAGAATCATCGCCCCGGAGCTTATCCCAACGGGCACCAATCCGCAAATACGAAAACTTCATCCTCCATCAACATCCACATCTCCGTCGCCCTTCGTCTGACTCCTGACCTTTGACTTCTTCACCATCTTTCCCATGACCCTCGCCACCGCCTACCGCAATAAAATCGACGCCCTCTGGTTGGACTTCCACTCCGGTGGAATCACCAATCCCATCACCGTCATCGAACAGATTTCCTACCTGATGTTCGCCCGCTTGCTGGACATCACCGAGTCCCGCAATGAGAAGCGCGCCGGCCGCCTGAAGAAGGACTTCAAGCGCCTCTTCCCGGAAGACAAGCAGCACATCCGCTGGTCCCACTTCCGTAACGAAGGTGGCGACCGCATGCTCACCATCGTCCGCGACGAGTTTTTTCCCTTCATGCGGACCAATCTCCAGCAGCACCCGCTCGGCCGCTACCTCAAGGACGCGAACTGCCTCATCCCACCCGGCAATCTTCCGAGTTCAAGCTCCGGGCGCACGGGCAAATGCTTTACCGTCCCAGCCGACGAAATTCGCACCAACAAATACGACCTCTCGCTCACTCGTTACAAAGTCACCCAGCATGAGGAATCCACCTACGAACCACCCAAGACCCTCCTCAAGCGCATGAACAAGCTCGGTCAGGAAGTGCTCAAGGACATTGCGGATTTGGAGGGGATGCTGAAATGAAGGAATCCGAAACCATTGAGTTCAAGAAAAGCCTCGCTGAACTCAGCGATGGACTCAACTCCATGGCGGCGATTCTCAACAAGCACGGAACAGGTGAACTCTGGTTTGGCATCAAAAACGACGGAACTCCTGTGGGAATGGATGTCACCGAAACCACATTGAGGAAAGTTTCCCAGTCCATCGCCGCCCACATCGAGCCGAAAATCTACCCGGAAGTCTCTACCGTGCTTCTTGAGGGCAAGTCTTGCATCCGCGTCGCCTTCTCTGGCAGCGAAAAACCTTACTACTCGCACGGCCGTGCCTACATGCGAGTCGCCGATGAAGATCGCCAGCTATCCGCTAAAGAAATCGAATCCATAATCCTCCGCAAGAACCGCAGCCATCGTGGCTGGGATTCGGAGCCCATCACCAACGCAGCACTAAAACTCGATTCAGCAAAAATCCGCGCATTCCTCCGCAAGGCCGGTCTCCCCTGGGCCAACTCGCAAAGCGCTCTCGAAAGTCTCGGGCTTTACACGGACGGGCATTACCTGAATGCAACCCGCGTCTTCTTCGCAAAACCTCCCGCTCTTACCCTTCGCTGCGCTGTCTTCGCCACCCCCTCTACCTCGACCATCATCGACCAGCACGACTTCACCGGCGACATTCTCACGCTCATCGAAGAAGCCGAAAAATACGTCCTCAAGAACATCCGCATCGGCATGAGACTCGACGGCCTCGTTCGTGTAAATGTCCCCGAGATCGATCGCGATGCTTTCCGCGAAGCAATCATCAATGCCTTCTGCCACCGCGACTATCGCGACCCCGACGAAGTGCGCATCGCCATTTTCCCGGATCGTGTCGAAGTCCGCAATCCGGGAACTCTGATGGAAGGCGTCTCCCTGAAAACGCTTAAAACCGCCAAAGTATCACGTCGCCGCAATCCCCTCATCGCTGATCTCCTCCGCCGCATCCAGCTCATCGAAGCTTGGGGCCGTGGCATCCCCCTCATTCTCGAAAAAGCCCCCAACGTCCGCTTCTCCCAAATCGCCGACATCTTCATCACAGAATTTCCCAGACAGGAACCCCAGTCCGAGTCAGGGGTAGAGTCGAAACAAGTCACCCCGCAAGTCACCCCGCAAGTCACCCCGCAAGTCATGGCACTGCTCAGCGCCATCGATGGCGAACACTCCCGCGAGGAACTTCAAGGACGACTCGGCCTCGTCGATCGCGAAAACTTCCGAAAATCCTACCTCATGCCAGCTTTGGAAGAACAATTCATCGAACGCACCATCCCCGAAAAGCCCAACAGCCGCCTTCAGAAATACCGCCTCACCTCCAAAGGCCGCAGCCTGCTATGAACACGAACTTGCAGATTCCAACAGCCATCCAGCCATCCTCTCTTCAGGACCAAAGGTCCGGCAACACGTCAGCCCAGGCCAGCGGTCTGGGTCTGCTGCCCCCCAATTCCAACGGGCTGAAGGCCCGCAACAACTTCTCC
>JBEGOB010000087.1:0-4384 GCA_041182265.1 Verrucomicrobiota bacterium
TCGTCCGCATTCGAGTCTCGGCAATCTGACGCCCTGTGAGTTCAAACAACGGTTATCAACACAAAGCCCCATGGAAGCTATTTCCCAGTAACCCGTGGTCCGAAGAAAGCCGGCAGGTCACAACCTCTCCGCCGCCAAAGTCGCCGTCAACTTGCTGTAGTACTGCTCGATCATTTGGGCGGAGTTCCCTAACTGCTTGGCGAGTGTGTGTATGTCCGTACCCGCTAACAACTCCATCGTCGCGTAGGTATGACGCAAAGAATAGAGAGTACGGTTCTGTCCATCGGGACTCTTCAATAAGCCACAGTCCTTCATCAGCCGCGTAAAGGCGGCATTGAAACTGTGGGGCTGATAGCCGTTGCTGAACCTAAAGACTGGCTGTTTTTTCCTGCTTTCGAGAAGGGTTTCAAACCTCTTTCCTTCGAGATCCCTCTGCCTTGCCGCCAGTCGCTCAAACACCGCAACCGCACGATGCTTGGCGATCAACCACCTGCCGCCAGTTTTGCCCGCGACCCACAAGCGTAGATATTTTTTACGCTCGTGTTCATGCCATTCGAGATGGTTCCAGCAGAGTCCCATGGCTTCTGTGCCGTGTCGGATGCCAGTCAGCAGCAGTATCTCAATATAGTCGCGTAGTAGTAGCCGCATCTCCTTGCCTGCTGGCTTGATGCCACCGGTGCTCCAAGTTTCGAGGTAGGTGAGTAGTTCTTCTACTTCATCTTTGCTGAACGCAGGTCGGGGTGTGCTGCGTTCACCGCGAGTGCTGGGCTTGGGAATGGCGGCTCGCTCACTAATCCATCCCTTTGTGACACCGGTATCAATCAGTTTGGCCCACGCGGCTGCGAAGGTGTTCAGCGTGGAGGCTTTGGGGATCCGCTGCATCTGGCGATTTCGCCACGCTTCGAACTGAGCCATATCCGTTCGCGTCAGTGTCTCCACCGCTCTGTCGCCAAAGTAGGGCAAGAAATACCGCTCGATCACACTGATGTATGAGGAGTAGATCACTCTGCCCCGCCCTGCATCCATTTCCAGCCGTAAGTGGTTGAGTGTTTCGTGTGCGAGTTCTGTAAAGGTTCTGCCCTTGTGTGCTAATCCCAGTTTTTGGCGAAACCTGGCTTCGTCATACAGTTCGCAGGCGGTGGGTATGGCATTTTCTATAGCGGCTTGGGCGGTGCTTTCTCTCACCCACGCTCCGGTTCGCAGTTTGTAGCGGACCTGCCAATCGGGACTTCCGGCTCTCCTATAGAGAACCACCTCGCCATCGCGTAGATGTATGACGGTGGGCGGAGCAGGCTTGAGGCTGTCGAGGCTGAGGCCTTGGCGGGGTTGCGGCTCCACTGTGGAAAAGATCGGTGTGGCAGCGAGAGCAACCGGCTTCACAGTGCGGCACCTTGGCGGCACGGTGGCGGCACTGTTCTATCAGCCAATCGCCGCAATCGAGCAGCGTGTGGGTTGGCTTGGCAGATTCGGACTGGGCCCGCTTGGATTCGAACCAAGGACCAAGGGATTATGAGTCCCCTGCACTAACCGCTGTGCTACGGGCCCGCCGGGCGGACAGTTTACCAACGCCAGCCCCCGTTCGCTGCGGGCAGCGGGCATCATTCGCAGCAGCCGATCAACCGTCCGCCACTTTCCTAAGGAACTCGCAGCATGAAACTGTATTTTTCGCCCGGCGCCTGCTCGCTCGCCTCGCACATTGCACTGCATGAAGCCGGGATGAATTTCGAGGCGATCAAGGTCGAGGGCCGTGGCCAAAAGACAGCCGGCGGCGAGGACTACTTGCGCATCACTGCCAAGGGTTATGTTCCGGCGCTCAAACTCGACGACGGCTCGGTGCTGACGGAGGGCACCGCGATCCTGCCGTATATCGGCGACCTGAATCCCGCACTCGGGCTTGCGCCCGCGCCCGGCACGATGGCGCGATATCGCATGCACGAGTGGCTCGGCTACATCAATTCCGAAGTCCACAAGAATTTCAGTCCCTTCTTCACGCCGGGCACCACTGACGAGCAGAAGGCCGCTGCCAAGGCAAACCTCTCGCGTCGACTGGGGTTCATCGAAGCCGAGATGGGCACAAACAGCTATCTGCTGGGCGAGAGTTTTTCGGTGGCCGACGCCTACCTCTTCACCGTCCTCGGATGGCTCGGTTACGTGGGGATGGATCTCGGTCAGTGGCAGCAGCTCAAGGCCTACCACGGACGGATCGCCGCACGACCCGCGGTGCAAGCGGCCATGAAGGCGGAGGGCCTGATCAAATGAGCGACACCCCCGCAACGCCTCCCGGCTATTTGCTGGTGCAAGGCAAGGTCACGGATATCGAGGGCTTCAAGCCTTATAACGCTGCGCTGCCGCCGCTGTACAAAAAATGGGGTGGGTATTACCTGACCGTTACTCCGGCGCAGAAAGTGGAAGTCGCGGAGGGCGAACCGAGACAGGAAAGTATTTTGCTCGCACGCTTCCCGTCGAAGGAAGCCGCCTGGGGATTCTGGAATTCGGCCGAGTACGCCGCAGCGAAAAAACTCCGTGAGGGCAAGGGTACGTTTTTCGTGACCGTGCTCGAGGGCTTGCCGGGAACCTGATTAGCGTCGGCCGAGCAGCCAGAACGTCGACACGGGCCCGATGCCCTTGCAGTCGACTTCGCCGTGCGGCTCTAAACGGTAGGCTTTTTTTATGGCGTCGGCCGTCGAGGCCGACAGTTGAATTCGGCCAGGTTCCGACGTGGACTCCATTCGGCTTGCGGTGTTGACCGTATGACCCCAGACGTCATACGCAAACTTGGTGTAGCCGATGACCCCACTCGCCACGGGACCCGTGCTGATCCCGATGCGGATCTGCAAATCCAGACGCTCGTCACGATTGAAGGCGCGCAAATCTTCGAACATTCCGAGCGCCATTTCGGCACACAGTTCGGCGTGGTCAGGGCGCGGAATGGGCAGTCCGGCAGCGGCCATCCATGAATCGCCGATCGTCTTGATCTTCTCGATACCGAGCCGATCGGCACGCTGGTCAAACCGCGTGAACAACCCGTTCAGCGCCTGTACCACACGCGTCGCCGGCATCCGCGCAGCGAGTTCAGTGAAGCCCGTAATGTCACTGAACAGAATACTCGCGTCAGGATAGTTCGCTGCGATGTCCTTTTCGCCGCGCTTGAGGCGATCAGCGATGCGCGAGGGCAGGATGTTCAGCAGCAATCGCTCGGTCTTGAGTTGTTCGATCTCGAGCAGCTGTTTCTCGCGATCCAACATCTCCATGCGGCGGTGATCGCGGTCGCGCAACGCCTTCATCAATAGGTGATTGCGCGTGCGAGCGAGCACAAGCGGCGGGCTGATGGGCTTGGTGAGGTAATCCATCGCGCCTAACTCAAGACCGCGCTTTTCATCAGCGGAGCTGATGAGACCCGTAAGGAAAATAATCGGGATCCCGGAGGTCGCCTCGTCCTCCCGTAGTCGCCGGCAAACCTCGTAACCATCAAGATCCGGCATCATCACATCGAGCAGGATGAGGTCCGGTGGCTCGTGTGACATGGCGATGCGCAGTGCCTCGGCGCCGGATGTGCTGACCTTGACTTGGTAGTGCCTCTGCAACAAAGTTGTCAAAAGCGCCACGTTGTCTGGGGAGTCATCGACCACGAGCACCGTACAACGGCTGAGATCGATGTCGGCGGGGTGGAGGCTCTGCAGGTTCAATCGTGGCCCATCTGTTTCATGATTGGGGATGTTATGCCGATATCCTATTATGGCTGACGCTCCGCTGACCCCCAAGGACGTTTCATGTACGGAATGATCAACCGCGCGCTTGAGGACATGGTCTTGGCCTATCACGGCCAAGAGACTTGGCGCGCCATTCAGCGGAAGGCCAACGTGGACGTCGAAATGTTCGTCCGCATGGAAACCTACCCCGACTCGATGACGTACTCTCTCGTTGGTGCCGCCAGCGAGATCCTCGGTAAATCGGTGCCCGATTTGCTGCGGGATTTCGGTTTGTTCTGGGTGCGGTTTACCGGAAACGAGGGTTATGGCCCGCTGCTCGATGAAGCGGGCGACAACCTCACCGAAGTGCTCTCGAACCTTGATGAGATGCACTTTCGCCTCGGCACTATTTTCCCGATGTATGGCGCGGTGAAGCCCGGGCAAGGCATGCAGCCGCCTCAGTTCAGTTGCACAGATGTCGAAGGGAAGTCGCTAACGCTTCACTACTTCTCGAAGCGCTCAGGACTTGCACCCATGGTGATTGGACTCGTGGAAGGACTCGCGGAGCGTTTGAAGTGCACGGTCGACATCCGTCAGCTGACTTTCAAGGACCGTGGCGACGACCATGATTCCTTCTCCGTACGCGACAGCTGAGCCTGGAAATGAGGTGGAAGCGCTGCTCTTCGAGCTGTTTC
>JBEGOB010000088.1:0-9293 GCA_041182265.1 Verrucomicrobiota bacterium
CTTGCAACGGCGTGATCAACTTCCGGCAACGGCCAGGCGATATTTCGAAGCTCTGAAGAAATCGTCTGATCCCAACAAAAGGGCTGATTATGCCATGATGATTGGGGTCATCATGGAGACGCTCGACAGATTTGGTGCCGCAGTGAAATTTTACAGATACGCCCTGCTCGAAGGACCCAGCACTCACGAGAAACAATACTACGCGAGGAATAATCTCGGCTTCTCGCTCAATCAACTCGGCAAGTTCGAGGAGGGAGAAATTCTCTGCCAGGAGGCGATCGAACTCGACCAGAAACTTCCCAATGCTCACAAGAATCTTGGGCTTTCGCTGTGGGGGCAGAAGCGATACGTGGAAGCTGCCCATTGCTTCGTCAATGCCACTGAGGCAGACGCGCGAGATCCACGATCCACAAAGCATCTGGAGGACCTTCTATCCGAGCGCCAAGAACTCGCGGAAGAGTTCACCACTCCGCTTGATGCGTGCAAGCAGGCAGTTAACCAGTATCGTCGATCTTTGAACTGAGAGGGATTTTCCATGATCGCTAAGGCAGATATTCAGCGTTGCACGCCTCCGGAATGGGGGGAATTCCGAACGATGGTCGCGCATGGCATGCTGTTCGAAGTCCTGGAATGGATGGACGAGGGAAAGCCATCTCTCCGCCCAGAAGGCAAGCACACTTCGGCATTCGAGTCCACACTGTTGGCTCCGAATCTGAGCATGACGCAGGTTTTGTGGGAACGGGCCTGGCAGGAAAAGGACGAAGCGGTAAGAGCGCTCAGCAGTCTTGCCATGCACCGCAGCAGTGATGTGGTGATGCGCTATCTTCTCAAGAACGGCTGCCCGGTGGATCACGTCACCGGTTACGACCTATGCCTTTTTCACTTCCGTCGGGACCTGTCCACTCATCCGGATCTAGCTTGAGCAAAGGGAGACGTTCCCCGAGATGAGAAATGACGCGGTGAGGGCCCTGTGCAAATGCATTTCAGAATCTAGGCTGAGGCGACCATGCATGGTCGTTGATGAGCTTGCAGGATGCACGGTGTGAGTTTCCCGTTCTCGGAGCTGAGTCTTTGGTGCTGAGGGGTCAGGGGGGGTGGCACGATTGCTGCGATTTTCCGAGTCGCCCACCATCCTGGTGAGACGAATTTAGAACTGCAATCGATACCATTATGATCACGAACCTTGAAGAGCTCTACTATGACCAAATCCGCGATTTATACAGTGCGGAGACTCAGTTGTTGACGGTGTTGCCACAGATGGTGGCGCATGCGAACAATACCGAGTTGCGCGAGGCGTTTAGCGATCACCTTCGGGAAACCAATGATCATGTTAGGCGGCTGAATGAGATCACGGACAAGCATGGAATTTCCCGTGAGGCGGTGACATGCGAGGCGATGAAAGGTCTCTTGGAAGAGGCGACAAGGCACCTGAGCAACACTGTCGCGGGTGATGTGCGCGATGCGGTGTTGATCGCGTCCGGCAACCGCATCGAGCATTATGAAATCGCCGGTTATGGTGCTGCGAAGGCTTTTGCGGGCAGTTTGGGCTTCAGCGATGACGCGGACATTCTTGACCGCACTCTCAAAGAGGAGGGCGCGGCGGATGCTTTGATTACCAAGATTGCGACGGGTGGGATGTTCCGCTCGGGTGTGAACGAGGCGGCGGCTCACGCTTGATGTGAGGTGTTGCGTTGGATTCGGGGGCGTGGCGATCCGTTTATTCGGCAGTCGTCACGCCTTCGCTTGGTGGTTGTGGAAATGCGGTGACGACGGTTTGGCGGATTTTTTCCGTGACCTCGTCAAGCGTGCCGGTGGATGGGATGACGCGGGTGAAACTTTCGTTTTTGAGCGAGAGGAAAATTTCGCGGCATCGGACGAGGTTTTCGCGTTTTTCAAACTCATTGGCGGAGTCGCCGCGGACGCCGATGCGCTCGTGCGCGGCATCCACATCCAAATCGAGGATCAAGAGCAAGTCCGGCACTGGGGCGAAGGCCTCGTTCTTGCTGCGGATTTCTGCGACGTCGAAGCCGCGTGATCCTTGATAGGCCATGCTGGAGAAATAGTAGCGGTCTAAAATCACGACTTTTCCGGCGGCGAGGGCGGGCGCGATGCACTCCTCGACGTGCTGGCGGCGGTCGTTGAGAAAAAATTGCAACTCGTCATCTGGAGAGAGTCGGCCACTGGCGGCGGACTCGCGGAGTTGCTTCCCCCAGGGGCCGTCCGTGGGTTCGCGGCTGAGGACGACTTCCCGGCCGTGGCGTGTGAACCACTCGGCGAGGCGGCGCGCTTGAGTGGATTTTCCGGTGCCGTCGATGCCTTCGATGACGATGAAGATGCCTTTGGACATGATTTAAAGGTAGCGGGATTTGAGGTGCTTGAGATAGGCGTCTGGTGAGGGCGCGCTGCCGCTGGCGTGGGCGATGAGGGCGGCGGGGTCGAGGGTGGCACCGTGTGCGTGCACGGATTTTTGGAGCCAGCTGAGCAGGGGTAAATAGTCGCCGGAGTCGATGGCGTGGGCGACGGATGCGTCACGTCTTGCGGCGGCGAAGAGTTGGGCGGAGTTGATATTTCCGAGGGTGTAGGTCGCGAAGTAGCCGAGGCCGCCCATCGACCAATGGATGTCTTGCAGGCAGCCGTGGCGGTCATCGGCCGGGGCGAAGCCGAACAAGTCGCGGAAGCCTTCATTCCATGCGGCGGGCACGTCGGCGACGCGGAGGCTGCCATTGAGCATGCGGCGCTCGAGGTCGAAGCGGAGGAGAATGTGCAAGTCGTAAGTCGCCTCGTCCGCCTCCACGCGGATGGGTGAAAACTCGGCGCGCCAGAGGTAGCGGAGGAATTTCTCCAAGGGGAAACCGAGCAATTGCGGGAAAATTTCTTGGGCGACAGGGAACCATTTTTCCCAAAATCCTTGGGAGCGGCCGACGTGATTTTCCCAGAGGCGGGACTGGGATTCGTGGATGCCGAGTGAGACGGCGCTGCCGGAGGGGAGGCCGAAGTCTGCGGTGGGCAGGCCTTGTTCGTAGAGTCCGTGGCCGGCCTCGTGCAGCACGCCGAAGAGCGAGGAGGTGAAGTCTGCCTCGTCGTAACGCGTCGTGAGGCGGACGTCGCGCGGGCCGAGAGTCGTGCAAAACGGGTGGGTGGTGGTGTCGATTCTGCCAGCTTGGAAGTCGAAGCCGATGGACTCGGCGATGCGCGCGTTGAGGCGTTGTTGGTCGCTGGCCGGGTAGGGGCCGGCGGGGAGGCTGGGCGTGTGTTGGGCGGAAATTTCCACGGCGCGCGCAGCGATCTCGCGGACGGCGGGGCGCATGGTGTCGAACAAAGCTGCGACGGCGGCGGTGCTGGTGCCACGCTCGTAGCCCTCGAGCAGCGCATCGTAAGGCTCCCCCGAGTGGCCCCAGAGATCCGCCTTTTCACGGGCGATTTCCAGCAAGGTTTCCAGGTGTGGGGCGAAGGAGGAAAAGTCCGAGCGCTCGCGTGCATCGGCCCAGGCGTGCTTGGCGAGCGAGCTGGCGGTGGAGTCGCGTGCGACGAGGGCGACGGGGAGTTTCGTGGCGCGGTCGAATTCGCGGCGGAGTTCGCGCAGGTTGGCGTGGTGTTTCAGGTCCGTGCTGTCGTCCGCGGCTTCGGCGGCTTCTAAGGCCTCGCGCCAGGCGGGGGAGGTGGCCAATTCATGGGCGCGCGAGGAGAGCCAGGCGAGTTGGTCCGCGCGGTGGCGGGCGGCGGCGGGTGGCAAGTAGGTTTCCTGATCCCAGCCGATGACGGCTGCGGAGGACTGGATGATTGCGAGTTCCCGGACTTTTTCAAAAATCGGCATGCGGATTTTCTGAACCAATCACCGCGCGAGTCAAAGGAGGAAAACCGCAGATTTTAATTGTTGAGCAAGTCCTTGAGTCCGCCGAAAAAGCTGTCGAGCTCGTCGGTGCTAGGTTCCGCGCCGAGAATTTCGTCGTAGGTTGTGTGATTCAGGTGCTCGTCGTCCAGCTCGCCGATGAAACTGCTCGGTTGGCAGCCGGTTTCTTGCCCCCACTTGATGCGTGTCGCGCAGTAGGTCATGGTGAGTTGGTCTTGGGCGCGCGTGATGCCGACGTAGAGGAGGCGGCGTTCCTCGTCCTTGGTGCCCTCCGCGATGCTGCGCGTGTGTGGGAGAAATCCCTCTTCAAGTCCGACGAGGAAAACGATGGGAAATTCCAGACCCTTGGAGGCGTGGAGTGTGATGAGCGTAGCCCCTTGTTTCTTCTCAAGATCGTCATCCTCGCGCTCGGAGGCGAGTGCGCTGGCATCGAGGAATTTTTGCAAACTTTTGCCCTTTTCCGTGTGCTTGCGGAGGCTGTCGATCACGCTGTTGATGCCTTCACCGCGGGCTTGGCGCTCGCTGTCACTTTTGCAGGCGCGCTCGATCCACGGGATGTATTCAATTTGCTTGATGAGCTCATTGAGGACGTCTGCGGCATTTTCCTTGGCGACGTCGATGCGGTTTTTCGCGCCGGCGATGGTTGCGACAAACTCTTGGACGGAGTTGGCGGCCTTGGTGCCGAGTTGGTCGGTGAAATTCGGGTCACAGAGCGCTTGCCAGACGGATTCGTGGTGCTCGCGGCTCCAGTCCGTGGCGAGGACGGCGGTGGATTGGCCGATCCCGCGGTTAGGCGCGTTGAGGACGCGGAGGAGTGGGACGTCGGCATCCGGCGAGGCGAGGAGTTGGGCGTATGCGAGGACATCGCGGACTTCCCGGCGGTCATAAAAGCTTTGGGCGCCGACCATGCGGTAGGGGATTTTCCGCTCGCGCATGGCGAGTTCGAGTTTCCGGCTTTGGCCGTTGGTGCGGAAAAGGATGGCGAAGTCCTCCCATTCGCGGCCGACCGCGCCTTTTTCCGAGAGGATTTCCTCTGCGATGAACTCCGCTTCTTGGTCGTCGCCGGGCATGGCGACGATGCGCACTGGGTCGCCGCCGGGACGTGTCGAGCGGAGGATTTTCTCGCGGCGGCCGATGTTGTGCTTGATCAGGCTGTTCGCGGTGTGGAGGACGGCGTGCGTGGAGCGGTAATTTTCCTCGAGGCGGATGATCTTCGGGTTCGGGAAAAATTTTTCGAATTGGAGGATATTTGCGACCTCCGCGCCGCGCCATCCGTAGATCGATTGGTCGTCATCGCCGACGACGCAGACGTGGTAGTTCGGGCCGCCGACGAGCTGTTGGAGGAGCTGCATTTGGAGGGCGTTCGTGTCTTGGAACTCGTCCACGGTGACGCGCGTGAAGCGTTGGCGGAAAGTTTCCCGAACGTCCGCGTGTTCGCGGAGGATTTGTTCTGCGAGGAGCAGGAGGTCATCAAAATCCACGGCATTTTGCGCGCGGAGTTCGTTGTTGTATGCCACGGCGAGCATGGCGAAATACTCGTCCTGCATGTCCTGCGGGGCGATTCCCTTGTTTTTCGCCTTGGAAATTTCTGAAAGCACGGCGTCCGGCTTGACCTTTTCATCCGAGCCGCCCTTGCGGACGAGGAGTTGTTTCATCATGCCGACTTGGTCGCCGTGTGAGCAGATTGAGAAATTTTTCTTGTATCCAAGTTTGTCGATGCCGCCGCGGAGGATGCGGACGCAGAGGGAGTGGAAGGTGCAAACCGTCATGGCTTCGGCCGCTTTTTTCGAGACCATGCCGCCGATCCGCTCGCGCATTTCCGAGGCCGCCTTGTTGGTGAATGTGACGGCGAGAATCTCGGCGGGATCGATTTTTTTCTCAAGCATGTGGGCGATCCGGCAGGTGACGGTGCGTGTTTTCCCGGTGCCAGCTCCGGCGAGAAGCATGACGGGGCCGTCGAGTGCGCCCACCGCTTCGCGTTGGGCCTGATTGAGTGAGTCGAATGAAAATGCGTGAGCCATTGGCGAGCGGATCGAAGCGTGGCGGCGGCGTGCTTGCGAGTCTGGACTTCGGCGCGAGCCTGATTTTTCTCCGATGCTGGACAAACGCCGTTTGCTCTGGCATCCATCCGCCCCCATGTCCGAGTTGCCGAAAGCCTATGAACCCCAAGACGTCGAAGCCAAATGGTATGCCGCTTGGATCGATGGAAAATGTTTTGAAGCCGATCCCAGCTCGGTGAAGGAGGGATACTCCATCGTGATTCCGCCGCCGAACGTGACGGGGATTTTGCATTTGGGGCACGTTTTGAACAATGCCTTGCAGGATATTTTGGCGCGTCGTGCGCGGCAGAAGGGCAAAGAAGTGCTGTGGCTGCCGGGAACGGACCACGCTGGCATCGCCACTCAAGCGAAGGTTGAGCGCGAGGTGCGCGAGAAAGAAGGCGTTGGCCGCCGCGATCTTGGGCGTGAAGAATTCCTCAAGCGCGTCTGGGATTTTAAGAACAAGCACGGCGACATCATCATCAATCAGCTCAAGCGTCTCGGTTGCTCGTGCGACTGGAGCCGTGAGCGTTTCACGATGGATGAGTCTTACACCGAGTGGGTTAGCCACGTTTTTGTGGAGCTTTTCAAAAAAGGTTTGATCTACCGTGGCAAGCGGATGGTCAACTGGTGCCCGGTCTCGCTCACCGCGCTCTCGGACGAGGAGGTGATCATGACGCCGCAGCGCTCGAAGCTGTATTTCATGAAATATGAGCTCACCGACGCGCCCGGCGAGTTTCTCGAAATTTCCACCACGCGCCCGGAAACCTTGATGGGTGACGTGGCGGTGGCGGTGAATCCCAAGGACCCGCGCTTCTCGCAATACATCGGCCGCACCGTGAACCGGCCCTTCCCGCATGCGGAAATCCCGGTCATCGCGGATGATCACGTGGACATTGAGTTCGGCACCGGCGCTTTGAAAATCACCCCAGCGCATGACAAGGCGGACTTCGAAATCGGCATTCGCCACGGCTTGGAAATCATCGATGTGCTGACGCCGGATGGCCACATTCATTGCCCGGCATGTCCGGATCTGGACGGCTTGGACCGCTTCGTGGCGCGCCGGAAAGCCGCCGCGAAACTGGAGGAAATGGGCCTGCTCCTCAAAATCGAGGAATACGACAACAACGTCGGCTATTCCGAGCGTGGCAACGTGCCGATCGAGCCGCGCATCTCGATGCAGTGGTTCTTGAAATACCCTTGCGTCCAGGAAGCCGCGGCCGCTGTGGCCACGGGCGACATCAAGTTCCGCCCGGAACGCTGGGCAAAAACGTATGCGCATTGGATGGAAAATCTTCAGGATTGGTGCATCAGTCGCCAACTCTGGTGGGGCCACCAAATCCCGGTTTGGTATCGCAAGGACAAGCTGGATGATTTGAAAAACGCCGAGGCGCTCGGCATGACGGACTTTTCCGCTGGCGACATCCACGTCGGCGTGGATGCACCGGCCGATGCTGAGAACTGGACGCGTGACGAGGACGTCATGGATACTTGGTTTTCCTCGTGGCTATGGCCGTTTGCCACCATGGCGAAGGTCGGCGAATCAAGCCCGACTTTGAAGAAATTCTATCCAACCGACGACCTCGTGACCGGTCCCGACATCATCTTCTTCTGGGTCGCCCGGATGATCATGGCCAGCTACGAATTCACCGGCGAGCTGCCGTTTAAAAACGTCTATTTCACCTCGATCATCCGCGATCTCAAGGGGCGCAAAATGTCGAAGTCGCTCGGGAATTCGCCGGATCCCGTCGAGCTCATGGAAAAATATGGGGCGGACGGCCTGCGCTTCGGTCTGATGCGGATCGCGCCTGTGGGCAGCGACTTACGCTTTGACGAAGTTTCCGTGGAAGAGGGGAGAAACTTCGCGAACAAGCTCTACAATGCCTGCCGCCTCCGCCAGATGAGCGGCACCGAGTTCCAGCCGCTCAGCCCGCTGGAGCAGCTCCGCCCGTATCACATCCATGTGATGGCGAAGCTCGACCAACTCTTGCTCGATCTCGAAGAAAGCTACGCCGACTACCGCTTCGGCGAGATTGCCCAGCGCTTGTATGAATTTTTGTGGAACGACTGCTGTGACAAGTTCTTGGAAGCCGTGAAGCTCGATCTCCGCGAAGCTGCCACGCCGGAAGCGCGAGACGCCACGCTTGGTGTTTTTGACGCGATCATGAGCCGCTACTTGCAACTGCTCAGCCCTTACATGCCGCACGTGGCCGAAGAGCTCTCCGCGCGCATGGGTTACATGCCGGTCGGCGAGTTCCTGATGCAGAAGCTCTTGCCCAGTCAGCCATTGCTTGTGGGCATGGAGGCGGCGAAAATTGCATCCGCGCAGCAAATTTCCTCGGAAATCTACGAATCCGCCGGGCGCATCCGGAACCTCAAGGCCGAGTATAAAGTCGGCTCACGCAAGGACATCCGCCTCGTCATCAAGGCCGCGCCCTCGTGGCTTGCCGCCGAGACCAAGGTCCTGGCGCTGCTCGTTGGAGCGGCGGAGATCACCTTGGATTCTGCCTTCGATGCGCCTAAGGGCACCCCTGCGGCGGTGACTCCGATTGGCGAAATTTATATGCCGCTCGAAGGCCTGATCGATGTTGAGGCTGAGCGAGTTCGGCTCACCAAGGAGATTTCCAATATCCAGATTGAGGTGAAGAAATGCGAGGGCAAGTTGGGCAACGCCAGCTTTGTCGATCGTGCGCCGCCGGAGGTGGTGGAGCAGGAAAAGGCGCGTCTTGAGGAATGGAAGACCAAGTTGGTGCAGATCGGCGATATGCTGGCTGCGCTGGCATGACCGCTTGCCAATAGGCGTTTCATCCATAAACTCACGACGTGCGCAGAATCTCATGACGAAACTCAGCTCCATTCCCGGGATCGGGGCCTCGTCGCTTGAGCTGTTGGAAGCTGCTGGATTTTTTGATGTCGAGTCGCTGGCGAAGGCGAATGCCGAGAATTTGACGGCGGAGCTGACGCGTGCGAACTCGATGCTCAAGATCGCGAAACGTGCGCCTGCGTTTGCGAACATCGAGAAATGGATCGCTGCGGCGCGTGAAGAAGTCGGTGTGGAAGTCGAGGCACCCGCCGCGCATGTCGTCGCGGAGCCGGTGAATTACGAAAATTCTCCGGACGTCGTGGCCATGCTGGCGAACGCGCCCTTTGCGATTCCGCTGCCAGCACGTTTTCTCGTTGAGCAACGTTTGGCCGTCGGCGACATCCCGGCGGCACTTTTACTCAACCGCTACTCAGGCGATCTCGAAGTGCGGGTGGAAGAACGCCTGCCGGGCATGAAGCCAGCGCGTGTCGTCCAGCCATCTGGCGATGTGATGATCGCGGAAACTGCGCCAGCCCGTTTGGAAATCGACGTTTCCAAGGTGAAAAGCATCGAGGAATTCGCCAACAGTTCCAAGCGTGTG
>JBEGOB010000089.1:0-3589 GCA_041182265.1 Verrucomicrobiota bacterium
AGGAGGAAATCCACCACGCCGAGGCGGATCGCTTGGATGGCCGCGTTGGGATGCAGGGCGGCGCTGCAGAGGATGGTGGGCACAGAAATTTCGAGATCGCGCAGAGCTCGGATCACGCTGATTCCGTCGAGTTCGGGCATGCGGAGGTCGAGAATCATCAGGTCGAAGCGGTCAGCGGCGAGCCGGTCGATGGCTTCCTGGCCGCTGGCAGCCGTCTCGACAGCGGTGGCTGAATCCCTGAGCGCGTAGGCAAATCCGAGGCGGATTGTGGGTTCATCATCGACGACGAGGATCCGCCACGGCGATGGATGGGCGTTGGGATCTGTTGGATCAGGCCACGGGGACATCGATGTAAAATTCCGTGAGATTTTCGGTTCGTTCGCGCAGGCCGATGCGTCCCTCGTGTGCGCGAATGATTTCCCGTGAGATGAAGAGTCCGAGTCCGACGCCTTCGGCTTTTTGGCCGGGAGCGCGGTAGAAGCGCTCGAAGATGCGACTTTGGCAGTTCTCCGGAACGCCTGGACCCTCGTCGATGACAGAAATTCGGACGTGGGTGGGGTCCGGTTCTGAGAGTTGGATGCGGATTTGACCGCCGCTTGGGCTGTGTTTGATGGCGTTGGAGACGAGGTTGTTGAGGACCTCGTCGAGGCGGATGGGGTCGGCGAGAATTTCCGGGAAATCGGCATCGCCATCTTCCACGGTGATTTGGACATCCTTGTCAGCGGCGGCGGAGGCGTAGAGGTGGGCGGTGCGCGAGACGCTTTCTGCGGGTGGGAGAGGAACGCGCGCGAGGTGGGTGGCGCCATTTTCCGCTCGGGAGAGATCGAGCAGCGTGTTCAGAGTGGCGAGGAGGCGCTCACAATCCTCGTTGGCAGAGGAAACCATGATTTTTTGAATATCATCGAGTTGTGACGATTTTTCCTCCAGCAGCAGGTGCAAGACCATGCGGATGCCGGTGAGTGGGGTTTTGATTTCGTGGCTGACGGTTGAGAGGAGATTGGTTTTCATGTCGTCCAGCCAGCGGATGCGACTGACGTTGTAGAGGAGGATGGCCCAGCCGGATTGCGAGGCGTCTTTGGAGTCGAAGCGGAAAATGCGTGGGAGGTAATAGTATTCCTCCTCGTCGATGCGGAAGAGTAGGGCCTCGCGTGGGTCGTCGGGTAAGAAATGGGTTTGGGATTTCCGGCACTCGTCGAGGATGTGTTGAATTTTCAGGGGGAGTCGGCCGCTGACGCCGAGTTTTTCTGTGAGAGTCTCGGCCGCAGGGTTGATTTGCAAGATGCCGGTGTCGTCGCCGAGGACGAAGACGGGAGAGGGGATGGACTCGAGGATGGCGCGGTTCACCATATTGGCGCGCATGAGGTTTTCATCGTTGAGGCCGCGGCGGATTTTTAGCTCGGAGGCCATGTCGTTGAAAGCGGTGATGACCTTGGAAAACTCGCTGCTCTGGATGGGTTCTGGCAGTGAGAGTTCAAAATTGCCGCGTCGGATCTCGTCGATCGAGCGGTGTAGGGATGCGACAGGATCGACCAAATGACGGACGAGTTGAAAGTAAACTAAGGCGGCGATGGTGGTTCCGAGAACGACGAGTGTGGCGACGAAAAGAGTGTTTTTGAAAGATTCAGTGCCGAGTTTGCTGGCTCCCGAAAATAGCTTTTCCTCGGCGAGAGTGCTTACATTTTCCGCTAGGTCGGTGAGGCGTTGGCTTTGACTGCTGAGGAACTGGAGGAGTTGTGCACGTTCGCTGCGGTTCGAGGTCTTGCTGGTGAAAAGCAATTCGTAGCCTTCGAAGTAGTTTTTCACCGCTTGATCAAGTCGGGAAATCATGTTGAGGAGGACTTGATCGACCCGCGCCTCAAGGTGGATGGTTTGCAGATGATTGAGAAGTTGGGGTTTGAGATGGTCAAACATCGCCCGGTCGAGCGCTTGTTCCGTGGGGTCGTTTGCGAGGCTGGGTAAATAGTGCGTGTTGAGAGTCGTCGCGGCGGTGCGAATGGCTTGGGCGGCTTGGACTGCGCGGTAGTCGGTGCGCAGGCGGGAGTCGGAACGGAGCATTGAGTCACGCATGAGGAGGAGCGCGGCGGCGCCGACGCTCCAGAGTAACAGAATGATCGTGAGGAGACCGTAAAAGAGGCGGGCGCGGAGCATGGAGTTGAGAAGGCGTTGAGGGGCTGGAATTCAGTCGATGCCGAAGCGTTTCCGTTTTCGGTATAAAGTCGCCTTGTCGATGCCGAGAACGGATGCGGCATCATGGAGCGAGGGAGCCCAGTCGAGAACTTTGGTGAGGTGAGCTTGTTCAATTTCGTCCAAGCTGTGTTCGCCGCCGATGCCGAGATTTCCGGGCTCTGCGGGGTTTCCCGCGGGAGGATGAGGAGCGGGGCGGGGCATGTCCTCGGCCTCCACGGATGAGCCACGGGCGAGGATGGTTGCGCGCTCAATGGCGTTGCGGAGTTCTCGCAGATTTCCAGGCCATGGGTGGCGCATCAGGGCGCTGCGGCCGCTCGCGCTGTAGCCGTCCAGCTTGCGTCCGAGCTGACCGGCGAAAAAGTCGAGGTAGTCCTTGGCGAAGCGGGCGAGGTCTGCCGGGCGGTCGCGGAGAGGAGGGACGGTGACGCTGATGACGTTGAGCCGGTAGTAGAGGTCCTCGCGGAAATGTCCGTTGTGAATGCTGGCTTTCAGGTCGCGGTTGGTGGCGGCAATGACGCGGACATTCGCCTCGCGCACCTTGTTCTCGCCAAGGCGTTCGTATTCGCGTTCTTGGAGGAGGCGGAGCAGTTTCGGTTGGATTTCCATGGGCAGCTCGCCGATTTCATCGAGGAAAAGCGTGCCGCCGTCTGCGGCATGAATTTTTCCCCAAGTGTCCTTGATGGCACCGGTGAATGAACCCTTCATGTGACCGAAAAGGACGCTTTCCAGCAGTTCCTTGGAGAGGCTGGGGCAGCTGACTGTGACGAATGGCTTGTCGCGGAGGTGGCTGCGGTCGTGAATTTCCCGAGCGATCACACTTTTTCCGGTGCCACTCTCGCCGAGGATCAGGATGGAGGCGGAGGTGGCAGCCGCGCGGAATAAAATGTCGAATTCCTCGCGAGTTTTTTCGTCCTCGGAGGAAAATCGGAGTGGTGGTGAGGCGTGGCGGACCTCGGTTTTGAGCTCTTGGACGGTTTCCTTCAGTTGGATGACCTCGCCTTGGGTTTTAAGGGCTTTTTGCGCTTTGATGAGGATGGCGCGAAGCTGGTCCGGGGTGAAGGGCTTCTCTAGGTAGTCGAACGCGCCGAGCTGCGTGGCGCGGACCGCATTGGAAATCGATGCATGCGCGGTGAAAATAGTCACCAATTGCTGGGGCTTGAGAGCGACGATTTTTTGGAGAATGTCCAAGCCGTCCTCATCACCCAGGCGGAGGTCCAGGAACACCAAATCAAAATTTTCCTCCTTGATGCGGCGGAGCGCAAGGGAGCCGTCCTCGGCAGTCTCCACATAGTGGCCCTCGGCTTCTAGGGCGAGCGAGGTCGTTAGGCGGATCGACTTTTCGTCGTCAACGATGAGGATATCCATTCGAGTTTTTTACAAGCTGAGTCGCCGCTCTCTATCA
>JBEGOB010000090.1:0-11586 GCA_041182265.1 Verrucomicrobiota bacterium
GCTCGGTTGATCGAGGTTCGCCAACATTGCCGAGTGAGGAAAAGAACGGCGGAAAACAAACTTCCAGCGTGCCCAATACCAATCCACACAACGAAGTTGGTGATGTCAAAACCCCAGAAAACGCGGTTCGACATGCCCCAAACGCCAACACCTGTAGAAACCAAGTAAGTCAGACCACCCCCCACGCCGATCAATGCGATCAATGCAGATGGGATGAACAACAACCACCAGAGAAAGGGTTGTTTATTCTCAACCACGCCGCAGATGCGCTCGGTGATCCAGTGATATGAGCGGCCGCTGAGAATGAGCTTTTCGCGCTCAAGCACCGGTAGCTTGACTCCGGAATGAGACTTTTCCGGTGCGGTTTGAGTGGTGGATGCCATGTTGGATGAAAATTGGAAACTCAGAGGAAAATTCGATTAGACCATGTGGACAGTTGCCTTGCCGATAAACTTGGCGTCAGGCATGGCCGGATTCGGATTCTTGACGCGTGCCAGATAACTCGTGCGTGGACGTGTGTTGAGGTAGTTGAGAAGATCGTAGTTCCGGTCAATATGTTTGCTGCGGAACATCTCGGATTTTTCGCGGTCCAAAAGATTTCCGAAACTGATTGCGTGCGCCGGGCATGCCTCTTGGCAGGCGGTCTTGACGGTATCTGCAGGGATGCGGAGAGTCTTTTCCGTCACGAGCATCTCGGTGGAAGGCTTACCAGCGACGAGCGCTTCTTGCTTTTGACCACGTTTCTGACGAATCACCGAATCCTTCAGACGCTGCACGCAATAGGTGCATTTTTCCATGACTCCCCGCATCCGAACGGTGACATTCGGGTTCTTTTGAAGGTGCGGAGCCTCGCCCGTTTGCTTCTCGCCAAAAGGTCCCTTGTAAAGGTTCTTCTCGATGAGCGGATTGCGCTTGTTGTAATCGAAATAATTGAATTTCCGGACCTTGTAGGGGCAGTTATTCGCACAATAACGAGTGCCAATGCAACGGTTATAAGCCATCGCGTTGAGGCCATCCTCCGTATGAACCGTGGCATTCACTGGGCAAACCGTCTCGCAGGGAGCCATTTCGCAGTGCATACATGCCACAGGTTGTGGAATGAGTTCGGGATTGGCGTCGTCAAACGTGTTGTCCTTCTGGGTGGCGAAGTAGCGGTCCATCCGGATCCAGTGCATTTCACGACCACGAGCGATTTGTTCCTTACCGACGACCGGGATGTTGTTCTCCGCCTGGCACGCGACGAGGCAGGAATTGCAACCCATGCAGGAAGAAAGATCGATCGACATCGCCCACTGATGGAGCGGATCGCTCAGAAGTGGAGCGGCCTTGCCGTCTGCACCCGGTGCCCAGTTTTTCGACGTTTCAGGCTTGTAGAGCGAGACGTTTGGCGGCGCGTGGGAATCATTCCCCTGCTTCGGAACATTCGCAAGTTGAGCGCGGAAGTCTCCCTTCACCTCGTCTTCCATCGTGGAAATCTCGCGGGCAATCGCACGACCATACATCGCGCTATGCTCTTGCGTGAGAGCCATCGAGTAACGTTTTCCAGTCTTGGTCACCTTGGCTCCCGTCGCAAAGTAGGAAGAACCCGAAGTGCGAAGCGGATAGGCGTTGAAACCTGTGTTCACGCCGACCAAGCCGACGTGGTTTTGGTGAGTTGTCTCGCGGCCAAATTCGTCGTGCTTATTGAACCCTTGTCCATAGCCGAGCGGAATAACGATCGTGTTTTCCGCTTGGCCAAACGAAATCAGAACTGGGATTTCCAGTGTCTTACCATTCACCTCGATCGAAATCACAGGTGATTTCCGATGTTCACCTTCGCCATCCGGACCCACTTTGGCGTAGGTGCTTTCCAGTCCAAGCACCGTGCTGACAGGCTCCGGGCTGATGATTTCATCATAAATCCCAAGTTCCTTGGCCGTCTTCGGAGCGATGAGCGCCGCATTGTCCCAGGTCACTTTAGAAACTGGATCGGGGGCTTCTTGCAGCCAAGCATTGTCAATCCAACGTCCATCTAGAACTGATAGATCGGTTGAAAATACGACTTCCAAAGAACCTGTCGACGGCTGGGTGCCAACAAGAGGTGCCGCCATTTCGTTTTTCGGAGCAGGATTGACGAGCGGGTAAGTGGAACCTGCAAGGAAACCGTCCCGCAGCAGCACCTTCCATGCAGCGTCCCCTTCCCCGCCAAGAGCGGCAAAAGTCTTGCGAACTGCCGCATAGGCAGGAGTTGGCGCATCTTTCTCACCAGCACCACTGCTAAGCTTGCCGTCCTCCGAGAGGAAAGTGAGCAGCAGCTCAAGCTCTGAAACACAGTCGCTATAGAGCGGCAGAATCATCGGTTGCACCATCGTATAAACACCGCGTGCACTCCGAGCATCCGACCAAGATTCTAAATAGTGACAGGCTGGCACGTGCCATGTCGCCGCATGCGCAGTGGCATGAGTCCGTGTGCCAAGCTGGATGGTGGTCTTGAGTTTCGCGAAGGCTTCTGCAAATTCCAGATCCGCAGGAGCATCGTAAATCGGATTCGACGGAGTGAGTACGATGAGCGTATCAATCACGCTATTGTCGATATCCGTCTTGAGAGCGACCAGATTGCCGAGTTCCGCAGTCTCGGTTTGGACGGCCACGATTGGCTTACCCTCGCCGATGTTGCCGAGCGCCACGTTAATGGCGTGTGCGAGAAGATGGACCGACAAGGATTGACGCGAACCCGCAAGCACCGCCGATTTTCCGGCATTGGCCTTGAGGTCATCAACCAACGCTTTGACCCA
This sequence comes from Verrucomicrobiota bacterium, assembly GCA_041182265.1. GTDB lineage: Bacteria > Verrucomicrobiota > Verrucomicrobiia > Verrucomicrobiales > Akkermansiaceae > Luteolibacter. The sequence continues at coordinate 2,775 of JBEGOB010000090.1, forward strand.
TGCAACTTGCTTTTCGTCAGTGAGTTCAGGAGCTACAATCGCAGCACTACTTTTTACGCCGAGTGCCCGCGCGATTTGTGCAGCGACGGCGTTGACTTGGCTGGGAGCGACACGCAAGCGGTGATCTGCCATGCCGCCGGTGAGCGTGAATGCAGCTTCCACCGCATACAGACGGTTCATTTTCGACGCATCAGCCTTCTCAGTATAGGATTTTCCTTCTGGCTTCCGACGGTCAAAGAACGGTGTGACAGGCCCTTGTGGGTCCGACTGCACAAAATCGCAGTCCAAAGACAAAATACGATCTGCGAGTGCGAAATCCGTGACCAATTTCACGCCATTTCCGAGAACTGCGTTGGAATTCTCATCGGCCAGCGCTTCGTAACGGTAAAACTTCGCAGCACTGAATTTAGCGGCAATTTCACGAATCAATCGAGCACGCGTCGGCGAATCATCCGCTCCGAAGAGGAAACCCACTTTAGAGTAGGAATCCTTGGCCAGAGTCGCCAAGACCGCATCGAAAGCAGCTCGGCTCGACGGCAGTCCACCTTTCAAGACTTTGGTGGAGCGAGACGGCGAGTAGAGATCAAGAATCGAGGCTTGCGCGAACAAATCCGTGCCCTCGGCATCCGGGTGAAGCGCATTGGGAGCTAGCTTGGTCGGCCGTCCTTCGAAAGAAGTGACAACGAGCGGTGTGGCACCCTGTGCGCGCGGCATGCTCGAAGCGTAATAGGTCGCCTTGCCAGGCACCACCCACTCGGGAGCCTTGGTGTAAGGGACGATGTAAGACTCAGGGCGGCGGCAGGCAGCCATGCCAAGACCGGCGAGCGCCGTGGACGCACCCATCAACTTGAGAAATGAACGTCGCGAATTCTCAGCATCCTCCTCATTCGCCATCTCCGCAGCTCCTTGTGGGAACTCACGGTCAAGCCATTGCCGGAATTCCGCGGTGTCTTCAAGCTGGCCCGGGCTGCGCCATGAAACGGTTGTCTCATCGGCTGGAACTTCGGGGTGATGCAAAATACGCTTGCTCATGGTGGACTGCAGAAAATTTAAAAATTTAAAAATACGGGCGGTTGGAATCAATGGTGGCAGGTCGCACAACTCGCCTTTGGATTCACCTTGAACTGCTCTTTCAACTTCAAGCCCAAATCTTCAGTGGTCTTCACTCCAAGATGCGGGTTGTTGGAAACGTAGGATGCAGCATCATAGTCGAAATTGTAAACTTCCTCGAGCGGGCGGAGGTTCTTCTCCGGCGCACGGTGACAGTCAAGACACCAACCCATCGACAAGCTGTTCACTTGATAAACCACCTCCATTTTATTCACATCACCGTGACAGCTTTGGCAGGAAATACCCCGACTCACGTGGGCCGAGTGGTCGAAATACACGTAATCCGGCAACTTGTGCACGCGCACCCATTCGATCGGCTTGCCATCGTAGCCTGGATAATTCGCATCCATTGACTTGTGAAGCGGCGCCAATTTCGGGCTGTCACGCTGGACGTGCTGGTGGCAGTTCCAGCAGGTATTCCCGGTTGGAACGTTGGAATGACCAGCAACATCCACAAACGAGTGGCAATAGCGGCAGTCCAACCCCAACTGATCCACGTGAATTTTATGGGAAAACGGAATGGGTTGTGATGGCTGGTAACCTTGCACCAATGCCTTCGGAGTTGCGTAGTAGGCAAACGCAAGCGCCACTCCCGCCGCTGCGGTTCCAGCGCAGATGGCGATTTTGAGAGGCAGTAAATTGGACCAGCGAGGGAAAATATTTGCCATGAGAAGGGCGTTGCAGTGCTCGGAAGATGAGAGCTTGTGAAAAATTTCACAAGCAGTTTCCCGAAAATCTTGAAAGGATATCCGGATGGGCGGAGCATGCAAACCGGGGGCACGCTTGCAATGCGAAAAACGAAAAGACGCGATATTTTGTAATAGCGAAGCATCCAAGCCCCAGCACGGGTGCAAAGACGTCAGGAGTTCGACCAATTCATGCCTTTTTCCTGCCTCCATTGACGGTAAGCAGCGAATTGCTCGCTCTTGCTCAGCATGCGCCGCGCGGGCTCTTCATCAAGAAACATCTCAAAGGCTCCTCCCGCTGAAGTTTCCGCCGGACTTGGCACCGTTTCTCTGGAAAGTGGACGATCGGATTCCACAAGGATGAGATTTTCAATCCGCCGAAGCCTTGCTGCAATCTGCACCACGTAAATCAAGACCGCAAACAGCAGAACGAACAACAATCCTAGTAAAATCAAGGCGGGCGCACTGCTCAATTCATTCATCGCCCCGATTCTTGCGATCTGAACTCTGCTTGAGAAGTCTGAAATCGGCCAAGATTCATTCACTCTCACCCATGAAAACGCGGCAACCAGCATCTGCCCTTGCGATACCCAAGATGCGGCGCTTGAATCCTGCCCTCACACTCATCGCATGTATCTGCTGAAAAAAGTCATCCAGCTCCGCGAGCAAACGCATCCCGACCACGAAAAGCCCTTCCTCGAGCACTTGGAGGATTTGCGAATCATGATCACGCGGATCGTCATCACGCTGCTCATCGCCATGGTGCTTTGCTTCGCCTACAACAACAAGCTGATGGACTTTTTCCGGCAGCCCGTGGATGCGGTGATGCTCAAGCAGCTGCAAGCCACACTCCCCAACGACGCCCCGCGACCCATCACCACCGAAGTCTGGAAGGAAGCGCGCCTGGTCGAGCAATCCGCCATGGGCCTCAACCCCGAACAACGCGAAGTTTACTTCCGCCTGCTCAACGACGAGAATCTCAAGTTTCACGCACAGTCGGTCAGCCTGCTTCGCGCTGCCCTCAACTTGCCTGAGGATCGCCAAGCGGATTTCCTGAAATCGCTCAAAGAATCCCCAGAACTCGTCCAACAGGTCAGCTCGCTGATTAAAACCAAGCCGACGACCGAAACCCAGTCTCACGGCAACCTCAACATGATGTCCGCCCTCAAGCCGACCGAGGGGTTCATGCTTTCCATGAAACTGTCGTTTGTGGCTGGGATCGTCATCTCATTCCCGCTCCTGCTCCTATTCATCCTCCAATTTGTCCTCCCCGGCCTCCACAGCCAGGAAAAGCGCGTGCTTTGGCCAGCCTTGGCCGTCGGCTTCGGACTCTTTCTCATGGGCGCCTGCTTCGCTTACTATTTAGTCCTCCCGCGCGCGCTGCTCTTCTTCTATGAATGGAGCGGAAATATGGGGATTTCCAACGACTGGCGCATCGGCGAATACATTTCATTCGCCACCCAGTTCACGCTTCTTTTCGGACTTTCCTTCGAACTTCCCGTGGTGGTCATGGTGTTCGTGAAACTCGGCCTCCTCAGCTACGAAACGATGTCGAAAACCCGCTCTTACGCCATCCTCGCCATCTTTGTTGCCGCCGCAATCCTCACCCCAACACCCGATATTTTCACCATGCTGCTCATGGCATCACCCATGATTGTCCTCTACGAAATGTGCATCTGGCTCGCCTTCCTCGATCGCAAAAAAAATCGCATCCGCGAGGAACAAGAAGCACGCGAACGCATGGAGCGCATCCTCCGCCAACAGGAAAATTCTGCCACCGCCGACACCAGCATCGACCCCGATGAAGACGGCTGGCATTCTCACCCCCACGAAACGGGTGATGATGGATGGCACGACGACCCCGCACATCATGCGCTCCCGGTCAGCGACGAGCTCCCAAGCATCGAGCCTGAGCCTCCGTCCCGCCCGAACTCGTAAGACTCCTGAAATTTCCCTCATCCATGAATCCAACGCAGGCCACTCAGGACCCCAGCACCCGCTCGCCTCTCGCAGGCTGCGCCATCCTCATCACCGCCGTGCTCGTGATGGTCTTCCTCATCGGGTTTTCCACGCTCACGCTCTTCCGCCAATTCAACGAAATCGCCAAATTCACTGCGGAAAAACCCATCAAAATTCAAGTATCCACCCTCGAAGACCAGGAAGCTGAGCTCAACGCACTCTCAGAGCGCCTCGAAACCTTCCGCCAGCAACTTCAAGACGACGCACCCTGCTCGCTCGCGCTCACCCCCGAGGATCTCAACCTCGCGATCGCTGCCTTTGACTCTTTCAAAGAACTCCGCGGAACCTTCCGCATCATCGGAAGCGAATCCGGACGCTTCAAAATCGCCATTTCCTTCCCACTCAACGGACGGCCACGCCTCTCCCGCGACGACGAACCCGGCTGGATCACTTCCGACTCGCGATTCCTCAACGCAACCCTCACCGCCCGCCCCGAACTCCACAGCAAGGAAATCGTCATTGCCATCGACGCAATTGACGTCCCCGGCGCCCAAGTCCCCAGCGAGTTCATCGGCCAAATGTCCCCCTATCGCATCGCCGAGCGCTACATCACCGATCCCATCCTCGGCCCAGCCATGGCGCGGATCACCCGCGTCGCCGTGACCGATGGCAAGCTCGTCTTTTCACGCACCCCCGGAGAAACCGCAGTCGGCACCATCACTGACCAACAAGTGGATTCCGCAAGTGGCCGTCTTTTCAAAACATTTGGAATCGCCGCTGCCGTCTTCCTTAGCTTCGCAGGCATCATCGTCTTCATCGGAATTCGCTCAAAATCCCGAAAATCCCAGATTCCCTGACTTCTCCGAAACAATCACCCGCAACCCAAGCGTTCTAAAGGCACCCATGAATCCAATTCTGCACAAATCCGCGCTGATCGGCCTAGCCATGGCGACGCTCCTCCCTGCAAAATCTGCCGAAGTCGCGCCCACTTCGCCCCCCACACCACCGAGTGAACAAGCCGCAGAGGAACCCTTGGACCCCGCACTCAAGGCCAAGCGCAGTGAACAGGAAGCCCTCGCCGCCGACAACAAACTCGAAGCCGAGCGCCTCACCCACACAACCAACGCCCTTCGCGCGGAAATCAGCCGCATCAAGCTGGAACGCGAACTCCTGACCGAAAAACTCGCCCTCGACTCCGCCAAACAAAAGGCCGCCTTTCAACTGGAAATCGCCTCCATGGAGTCCGAGAAATTGAAACTCACCCAAGAAAGCGAACTCACGCGCATCCGCACTGAAAAGCTCACCAACGACCTCAAAAGCCTACAAACCGAGGCAGCCCTAGAAATCACCCGTCTCCAAAACGACATCGCCCGCATCGAAACCTCGGAAAAACGTGCCCAATTCGCCGACTCCAAGCCTGTCTTCCTCAAAGAACCCCTCAAAGACAACGGCATCGTCGTCATCTCGGACCGCCGCATCCCACTCAACGGCCTCATCACCGCGAGCACCGCGGATTTCGTCACCAGTCGCATCCAATACTGGAACAACAAAGACCGCGAACTCCCCATCTTTATCGTCATCGACTCCAGCCCTGGCGGCTCCGTCATGGCCGGCTACCGGATCTTAAAATCCATGGAATCCAGCGACGCACCCATCCACGTCGTCGTGAAATCATTCGCAGCATCCATGGCCGCCGCCATCACCACCCTCGCAGAAGAGTCCTACGCCTACCCGAACGCCGTCCTCCTCCATCACCAAATCAGCTCCATGGTCATGGGTCAGCTCAATCTTACCCAGCAACGAGAATTCCACGAGGAAAGCCAACGCTGGTGGATCCGCCTCGGCACGCCCATCGCCAATAAAATGGGTGTCACCACCGACGAACTCATCAAAAAAATGTATGCCCGCTCATCCAGCGGCGATTGGAGCGAATTTGCTGAGCAGGCGAAAGACCTGAAATGGGTGAACCATATCGTCCAAGGCATTGACGAAACCTCGGTCACCAAAGATCCCGACAGCACCGAGCCAAGCCGCCCAGCCACGAGCACCCCCGCCGCCGCCCTCCAAGAAGAAGTGGACAGCAACGGCAAGCCCTTCGCTTGGCTCCCACGCCTCGATCCTCAAGACGTCTATTTCCTCTACAATCCAGACGGCTACTACCGCCTCCGCTGATGGAAACGCTCGAAGACGACTTCACCTACGTCACCGCCAAGGCCCTTCGCGGGCACGCCCTCAGCCCTTCCGCCGCCGCCAATCTCGCCGGTCTCACCCTCGCGGAAGTCCAAGCCTTCCTTGCCGGTGAGTTTTCAGAAAAATCCGCACGCCAGCTTGCAAATGCCCTCGGCCTGCAAGCGGACGCCCTCGCCGATCACCCGAATTACCTTCCAAAACCCCTCGAAATTTCGCAAATCCGCCGACTCAACCTGCCCTTCGACCACGAACAAGTGAACGCATGGCAAATCACCGCCGGGGAAATTTCGATTCTTTTCGACACCGGATTCACACCCGGATCATGTGCGGAGAAACTCAGCCCGCCTCGCCCGGCCCACCTTTTCATCACCCACGCCCATCGCGACCACATCGGCGGACTCGCCTCCCTGCTTGCCATGGGCATCCCCGCTCACGGTGCCAACATCCCCGGCGCACGCCCCATGATTCCCGGAGAGACCCTCACCTGCGGCCCACTCAGCATCCGTGCCTGCGACTTGTCAGGTCACGCCACCCCGGCACTCGGCTACCACATCACCGGTCTGGAAAAAGCTGTCCTCGTCACTGGCGACGCACTCTTCGCTGGCTCGATCGGCTCTTGCGCCACTCCCACCCTCTATCGCCATGCGATCGAGCGCCTGCACGAAGTCCTCGCCCACCTGTCGCCTAACACCATCCTACTGCCTGGCCACGGACCTGCGACCACCCTCGCCGAGGAACGTCACAGCAATCCTTTCCTCTGCAAGATCGGCACCTGACACTCAGCGCCGCAGATACTCGCGCGATCCCCGCACATACTTCTCCGCCCAGGTCTTCACTTTCGCCTGCTCAGCAAGCGACAAACTCCGCACCACTTTCGCCGGCGAACCAAGCACCAGCGACCCTGGCGGAATGACGGTTCCTCCCGTCACCAAAGCCCCGGCCCCCACGATCGAACGCTCTCCGATCACCGCTCCATCTAAAATAATCGCACCCATCCCGATTAAAACTTCATCCTTCACCGTGCATGCATGCAAAATCGCCGAGTGCCCGACCGTCACCCACTCCCCGATGTAACAACCAAAGTCGTCGGATAAGTGGATCACTGCATTGTCCTGCACATTCGAACGCGGACCAATCACGATTTCATGGATATCACCGCGCAAAGTCGCTTGATACCAAACACTTGACTCTTCATGCAAAGTCACCCGCCCAATCAGATCCGCGCTCGCAGCCACAAACGAAGTTTCATGAATCGTCGGTGAAATCCCTGCAAATGTCTCAATGGCCATGCACCAACTTAGAGTCTCCGCACGCCCATCCGCAAGATTTGTCCAAGGCCACGACACGCAATCTCACCCAATTTCCTGAAAATCCCCCACAAAATCACACTGCAATCGCACCTTGACCCCGGCGCTTGCGCCATTTAACACCGCTCGCGTATGGGATTTGACACACTTGGGCTCTCCGCAGCCGTTCTGGAAGCCATTGAGGAGTCCGGTTACAACACTCCAACGCCAATTCAGGCACAAGCGATTCCGCTGATCCTCGAAGGGCGCGACCTCATCGGCGCATCTCAGACAGGCACCGGCAAGACCGCCGCTTTCGCCCTGCCCTCGCTCTCGAAAATCGAAAAACTTGGCAAACCCCAAATTCTCGTCCTCGAACCCACGCGCGAACTTGCCCAACAAGTCGCCGAACAATTCGAAAAATACGGCAAACACACCGGCCTCAAAGTCGCCCTCCTTTACGGCGGCGTCGGCACCGGCGTCCAAACCGAACAACTTGCCGCCGGAGCAGACATCGTCGTCGCCACCCCGGGACGTCTCGTCGACCATTTCTACCGCACCACCATGCGCTTCGGAGAAATCAAGGTGCTCATCCTCGACGAGGTGGACCGCATGCTCGACATGGGATTCCTCCCGCAAGTCCGAAAAATCGTCAATCTTTGCCCATGGGAAGGCCGCCAAACGCTGCTCTTTTCCGCAACCATGCCTCCAGCGATCCAAACCTTCGCCCAATGGTGCCTCACCAACCCGGAGAGCATCGAAATCGCACGCACATCCATCCCGACCAGCGTCACCCACGCTTTTTACCCCGTCGCCATGGACCAACGCGACGAACTCCTCCTCGAGCTCCTCAAACAAACCGACTACCACTCGGTGATGATTTTCACCCGCACCCGCAAAGAGGCGGATCAACTCACCGCGCTCATCAAATCCACCGGCCAGCCAAAAGTTGCAGCCATGCACTCGGACATCAACCAAGTGGACCGCATGAAAGCACTCGCCGGCTTCAAAGCAGGTGACTACGAAATCCTTGTCGCCACCGACGTCGCCGCACGCGGAATCGACATTTCTGGCGTCTCGCACGTCATCAATTACCGCGTCCCCGAAAACGCCGAAGATTACGTCCACCGCATCGGCCGCACCGGACGCGCCTCCGCAGAAGGAGACGCATTCACCATTCTCACCGCTGATGAACTCGACTACGCAAAGTCCGTGGAAATCTTCATCGATAAGCCAATTCCACGTCGGAAGTTAGAAAACTTCGACTACATTTACACCGCTCTTCTCGACGACTCGCCGATCAAGCCTGTCCGTCGTAAAAAAACAGGCGGCGGTAAAAAGCGCCGCTGAGCGCCTAGCCGCGCGAGTGGACCTCGGATTCCACACCCTTCTCTCAGGTATTCTGCCGACAGAATCCTGTCTTCCGGCAGCCTATCGAAACTTGACCCTCCTCCCCCCCAAGGAAGGGCACATTTCGATCCGCAAAACTGCGAACAAGCGCTCCCGCACCACACACTCCCTATCGGAAAATCCGATGAGAAGTGGGGCCTAGATCGGTGACCGAAAGCTCAATGCGCCTCC
>JBEGOB010000091.1:0-4646 GCA_041182265.1 Verrucomicrobiota bacterium
TGTCTGTTTTTCCCGCCTTGATTCAGGACGGGCGATTCTTGAAAACCTGCCGCATTGCGAGTCCCCTCGGGTTTTCGTTGGTGATTGAACGGCTAAAAGGGGCGCGGGATTTACGGAAACCACTCAGCCTTGGCAAGGGAAATCACGACTGCAAGGCGCGAAACACCCCGAAAAATGCTTGGATCGGCGAGGTCCACCGTTCGTTCGGGTCAGTTTTCCCACCTTTGAGCCGGGCTGCCTTTAGCTTTCAAAGTACGTGTAGCCCGCCAAGCCCTCACGGAAGAGGTCAAGGATTTCGCGCCGCTCTTTGGGCGAGATCCGCCCTTCGGTAACCGCTTTTTCAGCAAAATTTCGGAACCGCGTGACCAATTCCTTCGGGTCGAACTCGACGTAGCTCAAGACGTCCGCCACGGTGTCACCCTCAACCTCGTGCGTGTAAACGGGCTTTCCTTTTTCCAAGTGCACGCCAACGACGTTGGTGTCTCCAAGTAGATTGTGAAGATCGCCCAAAGTTTCCTGATAGGCACCCACCAGGAAAACCGCGAGGTAATAGGGCTCACCCTGCTTGAAGTCATGCAGCGGAAGAATTTTCGCAACATCCTCTTTATCAATGAATCGGTCGATTTTCCCGTCGCAGTCGCACGTGATGTCGGCCAAAACGGCACGATGGCGCGGTTTCTCATCAAGCCGGTGAATGGGCATGACCGGGAAAACTTGATCAATCGCCCAGGAATCTGGAAGCGATTGGAAAAGGCTGAAATTCCCGTAGTAGAAATCGACCAAGGTGGAAGATAGCTCACGGAGGTCCTCGGGGATATCATCCAACTCGGCAATCAGGTTGGAAATGCGTGTCAAAATGTGCCAGAACCACGCTTCGGCAAGCCCACGCTCACGGAGTGTCGCCGCACCATAGAAGAATTGGGCGCGCATTTGATCCCGATAGTAAATGGCGTCGTTGAAGCACTCTTGGAGATTCTTTTTATGAATGACCTTATTCACCTCAATGATGTTCATGAGGTTTTGAGGCGCATTTTCAGGGATCGGCGGCGCGGCTTCGCTGGTTTGCGCGCTGGTCACATCGAGAACGTTGAAAACGAGCACGGAGTAGTAAGCAACGACCGCACGACCGGATTCTGAGATGAGATTAGGGTGAGCGACCCCCGCCTTATCACAAATTTGAGAAACCACTTCCACAATGTCGGTGCAATACTCGGCAACGGAATAGTTGCAGGACGAATGGAAATTCGTGTGCGATCCGTCATAATCCACGGCCATCCCACCTCCGATGTCGAGCACGCCCATGGGTGCCCCCTCTTTCACGAGATCACAATACATGCGGACCGCCTCAGTCGCTCCTTCACGAATGGCCGCAATGTTTGGAATCTGTGAACCTTGGTGGTAATGAAGCATTTTCAAGCAACCAATGTAGCCGGACTCTTTCAGATGATCGACCACCGCGATGACTTGCGATGCGTTGAGACCAAACACCGACTTATCACCGGCGCTGTCCTGCCAGTGGCCAGACCCCTTGGTGGACAAACGAACTCGCACTCCCAAGTTTGGCAAGACGCCGATTTTGCGCGAACGCTCTAAAATAAGGTTCAGCTCACTTGGCATTTCCAAAACGAGCATGATCTTCAGACCCATTTTTTGCGCATGCAAAGCGAGGTCAATGAACTCCTCATCCTTGTATCCATTGCAAACGATGTAGGCCTCCGGGTCGTGCATGTGCGCCAGAGCAGCAATGAGTTCTGGCTTGGAACCTGCCTCCAAACCGTAATGATACTTTTTCCCAAACTCGGAAATTTCCTCAATCACCTGACGCTGCTGATTGACCTTGATCGGATAGACACCCCGGTATTCACCACGGTATTTTGAATCCTTAATGGCCCGACGAAATGACTCGTTGATTTCAGCAATCCGCGAGTGGAGCAAATCCCGGAAACGCAGCAAAACCGGCAAATGAGTGCCACGATCGCGCAGCCCGTCAATCACCTCAAAAAGTGAAACTTCTGCCTGCGCCTCATCATCTTCCAAACGCACGGTGACATGCCCTTGTTGATTCACCCCGAAGAAGTGATGCCCCCAAGTCTCCACCCCATAGAGCTCGGCGGATTTCTCCGGAGTCCACGAGTTGTTATCGGCTTGTTTCTTGGCGGGCTTCGCGGGAGCGGCGGCGGAAGAACGAGGTGTCATGAAGGGAAGTCAGATGGTGGACAAAGGAAGGCGGCGCGGCGGAATCTAGGGAGGAAATCGAAAATGACGAACGGTTTGTTGGAAAAAACGGGCAACTACGACTCAGGGCTTTTCCATGCCGGAAACTCGGCCTGAAGCTGCTGGCGGTATTTCTCCGCCTCCGCGCTGTCAGACTGCTTTTCAAGCGCTTGAATCAATTTCCAAAGTGCCAGTGGACGAAGCTCTTTGTCATCATGCAACTCAATGACAATCAGGTATTTACCTGCCGAAGTCTTCGCGTCGCCCGCAGCAAGAAGAAGGTCACCCATCAAAATATTGAGACGCGCGCTGGTGTGCCCTTGCGGACGCAGAACCAAGGCCTCTTCGGCGGCTTGTCGAGCTTCATCCATGCGCTTCAAAGCGAAAAGGGCACGACCGCGGTCCAAATGCCCGTCCGCCTTCCACCCCGGATTCTCCTCAACCGCCAACAAATGATCGACAGCGATGAGCGCACCCTCGGCATCCCCTGTTTCCAAGCGAGCCTTGGCGAGATAGCGCCAAACTTCCTTGAGCGTCTCACGCGGCTCATCAGGATTCGAAACAAGCGCGAGCGACTTCGCCGCCGAGGCGTAGTCACCGGAATTGTAAGATTGCATGCCGGACCATTGAATCGCCTGATCCGGGAGATCCCCCTCATACTGATGCTGGATCGCCAAATTAATTTCGCTTGCCAATTTTGCCGACTCTTGGGAGGCGAAGTATCCAAGCGCAAGAAGCAATCCCGCATGTTTTTGATAAGCATCCGGGCGCAAGCTCCGGGCACGCTCAAGATGAATGACGGCCTCCTTGGCGGCGTTCGTTTTAACCAAACCCCAACCGATCCAATAGTTTGCCTCCGCATCAAGGTTCTCACTCAGATGCTTGATCTCCGAAAGAAGACCTCTATAACGGACGATCATGTCCGGAATATTACTCTCACTGCGCCGGAGACGGGCGGATTCCAACCAAGCGAAGGATGCGAGGTCTCCTGGCATACCCTCTGCCGTCAGCCGGTCGTAATCCGCAATCGCCTTCGCGGACTCAGCACTCTCGGAATATGCTTTCGCACGTTTCGCCAAAGCAGACGGAACGCGCTCATCATCCGGATACTTCGTGATAAACTCGGTCAGAGAACGCACAGCTCCTTGCATATCACCCGCTTCGGAAAAACACCAACCACGCTGATAAAGCAAGCCCGGACGATTTTTCTCGCTGACGATGCCCGCATTGATCTCGCTGTAAACCTTGGCGGCCGCTGCCAACTCCTTTTGCGAAAACAAAGTCTCCGCCTTCATCAACAAGGCCGTATGAATGCGAGGATCTTCCGGGCGCGACTTTCGGTAAAGTTGAAGAAATGCGTCCACTTGATCAGGCACGTGCCGCCCCTCGATTTGGAAAAAACACAGAAGCCGATAGTAAGCCGCACTGAATGCCGTATCAGACTCCGGCTTCGCAAGACGCTCCACCTCACGCAGAACTTGCAGAGCCTCAACCGGTTGCTTGAGCCGCATATAGGCCCGTCCGGCAATCATCAAGCGCCCCGCCTCTTTTTCGCCAGCACTCTTCACACTGCTACTGCGGAAAATATCAATCACCTCGCGGTATTCTTTTTTCGCAAAATGATTCGCCATCAAAGCCGTCTGCGCGTCCGGGCGGAATTCCTCCATTCCCGGCGTCCCAAGAATCATCGCGAGATACTTCGCCGCGAGCTCAGTCTGCGCCAGTTTTGTGGCCGTGAGCGCAGCATGCAGCGCCGCTTCCCCCCGGTATTTCGTCGCATAAGGCGCGCCAACCACCTCTTCAAATTGCTTGAGTGCTGCATCAAGCTCACCCGCGTTGAGCGATAAATGGCCGAGCGAAATTTTTGATTGGGCAGCAAACAAGCCTCCAGCCGGGTCCGCGATCACTCTTCGAAATGCCGCAACGGCCTCACGATCCCGCCCCAGAAGACGATAAGAACTCCCTGCCATATAATCACCACGCGGACGCTCTTCAGGCTTGGATGCATTGAGCGCATAACGCTCGAACAAGGGGGCCGCAAACGCATATTCCGCCTTGTTGTAATGATCCACCGCCAAGGTGTATGCCGCCGCTGCCGCCCACTTGCCACTGCCAAACCGATTCAACAAGGTGCTGAAACAACGCTTCCCATCATCAATCTGACCCGATTGATAAAAACTATTCCCCAAATACCACCACGCCATTTCCGCATTCGGATGATCCGGAAAGGCCGTGAGATACTCAGAAAAAATCTGCGCTGCCCGCTGAAAATACGCTTGCCGCGCCTCGAAGGCAGCACTCGCCTGGGCCGAATCATAGACATTCTTCCCCCGTTGGAAAAAATCATTCGCAGCATCCGCCGTCAGTGCAGGATCAACGGCCACCGCCCTTGGCACCTGAGCCGTGCCAGCCCCGGATGCTAAAATCAAAAG
>JBEGOB010000092.1:0-6397 GCA_041182265.1 Verrucomicrobiota bacterium
AGCGCCGGAGCGCGTCAGCGTGCCAAGGCCGGTTTTGGCCACTGTGGTGCAGGTGCCATTGGCGATGTGACCCGACAGAGTTCGGGTGCCTGCTCCGCCAAGAGACCAACCGCCCGTAACCGCGGTGGTGGTTAAATTGCCACTCATGCTGAGCGTTTGGCCAGATGTGGTGACTCCGATCGTAGAAGTGCCGTTATTGCCACGAGAGAAACCCTTGTTGCTCGAAAAGGTGTTTCCTGTGTAATTCAGCGTGTTCCCTGACTGAACATAGGCGCCATTCACACCGCCACTCGCCGTGTTGCTTGTGCCGATACTGCTGGCTCCTCCCACATTTCCCATGGAGGCGATATTCGCCGTGCCGCTGAATATTTTGAATTCTGCATTCGTGTTGTTGGTGCCATTGATCGTAACCGTTCCTGCATTCACGTAAACAAGGCCTAGCGTTCCGATGGTCACTTCGCTGCCGATTGTCACATTGCGTAAATCCACGATGCTGCCGCTGGTGCCGGAGATGCCCAAGGTATTTCCGCCGGTGGTCAAAGCGCTGGTGAGAAAGATACGTCCGTTGCCCAAGGCCCAAGTCTGATTGGCGGCCAAGGTGAGTCCGCCGCCGAACGTGATCGGGCCTGTGCCCGTCGCCATGGTGATATTACCGCCCAGACTAGTGGCGTTGTTGAAGACCAATTGCCCGGCTGCGGATTTAGTGATGCCGCTCGCCCCGATGGTCAGAGTTTTGCCGGCGGTGTTGCCGACCGTCAGGTTATTGGTTGAACTGGCAGAAATGCCCAGGATCGACACGTTGTCTCCAAGACTGGGAGTTGTGGCTCCCGACATATTCGTGCTATCGATGAGCAGGAGATCACTCCCGGTGGGCGCGACCCCGCCTAAATAACTTCCATCAAGGTTTAGAGCGGTGTTGTTGTTGATCTTGGTGACATCAGCGGAGGCGTTGTTCGCAAGCGAGGCGAAGGCGACGGTGATGAGGGATGAGAATAGGATCTGCTTTTTGTATTTCACAGGTGGGGGTAGGTTAAAATTGCGGGAATTAGGCAGGCGCGCGATTGGGCTGCGGTAAGTGAGGATTTACCAGCCAACGGTGCTTACTAAGATCTGAGATGGGTGGCTATGTCCATGCGGTGGCGTGCAAAAAAATAGCTTTGGCGTGCAAAATTCAGGAGGCTGATTTTCAGGGAGGAATGGCGGCGCGGCAAGAAGACCTTGCCACGCCGCGTGAATTTGGGACTTCGCTTATGGGCCGGTCACCTTGAGGCGGGCGAATGTCTTCGCGGGACCTGCGGGGAAGGTGTAGGTCACGTTGCTGCCGCTGATGATGACATTGTCGCCGAGGGTTTCGGTCGTCCAGCTTCCGGTCGCTAGGGTGGTGGAGGTTTCCACTACGAAATCGGTGGGGTAAACACCGGTGTAGCCGGGGCCCTTGACCCAAGTGACGCTGCGGACGCCGGCGACGGTGGTGACACTTGGCAGCGGGGTGAAGCCGGTGGTATTGCCGGTGGTGCCGCCAATGAAATACTCCACACCGTTGGAGACACCGTCGTTGTCGTGGTCGTCGGAGAGGTTCGCGCCCGCGCCGTTTAGGGAGGCCCAAGAGGAATAGCCAGCCGTCGCCGTGGCGGTGAGGAAGCCGCTGCCGTTCAAAGCGAAGTTGCTGAAACCGGTTGCCGAGATTTGCAGGAGTTGGCCTGCCGTCAAACCACCCGCTCCGAAATTGAGCGAAGAACCGGAAACGAAGGTGCCGGTGATGTCCAGCGTGCCGGCCCAGGTCTTCCCGCTGCTGTTGGCGAAGACAAGATTCGCTCCCGCGCCGAGGCGGATGGTGGCGGCGGCTGTGACGTCGAGAGTGCCCGCGGTGTCGTCGAAGGTGGCCGCATCGAGGGTGGCGGCTCCGATTGACACGTCCGAGAGATCAGGGAGGACGTCGTTCGCTCCCAGCGCGAGGGTTCCCGCCGTGACCGTGGTAGCGCCGGCGTAGGCGTTCGCTCCGGAAAGCGTCAAGGTGCCCGCGCCGTTTTTGGTCACCGTGGTGCCGGCGTTGTTATTGATGACACCCGAAAGATTCAGGTTGCCCGCGCCGCCGAAAGTCCAGCCTCCCGCGCCGGCAGTGGTGGCGGAGATAGCGCCGCTCATGCTGAGCGTTTGACCCGCCGTCGTCACGTTGATCGTGCTGGTGGTGGCACCGCTACCACTGAGCCCCTTGTCGCTAGAGAAGGTGTTTCCCGTGTAGTTCAGCGTTGTTCCCGCAGCCACGAAGGCGTTTCCTTTGCCAATACTGCTGGCTCCAGTCAAATTGCCCATGGAAGCGATGTTCGCCGTGCCGCCGTTAAAAATGCTGAAGCCCGTCTTGGTGTTGTTGGTGCCAGTGAGCGCGACCGTGACGCCGCCTCCTTGCACATACATACTTCCAATGGTCCCGATGGACACTTCGCTGCCAAGCGTGTTGCTGGCAGCAAAATTGATGATGCCTTGAGAGGCGCTGGAGGAAGAGATGTTCAGGGTATTGCCGCCCGTGGTTAAGGCGCCAGTCACATTGATGCGGTTATTGCTTGAAGTGCCTCCCAAGGCCCAGGTCTGATTAGCGGTCAGAGTAAGAGCGCCGAACGAAATCGAGCCCGTGGAGGTGCTCGCCATGGTGATATTGCCGCCCAGGCTCGTTGCATTGTTGAAGGCCAATGTCCCGGCCCCCGACGAAATGATCCCGCTCGTCCCGATGCTGAGGGTTTTGCCGGCGGTGTTGTTGATCGTAAGGTTTTTAGCAGAACTGGCGGTGATGCCTAGGACAGATAGGTCGTCACCAATCGCAGCTGCCTGGTTTGCAGTCAGGGTATTGTCCACGATCAGGTAAGTCCCTGACGTTGGCTTGATGCCGCCGACCCAACTCGTGGTAAGATTCAATCCGTCGCCGTTGTCGGCCTTGATGCCTTGAGCCGCGGTGGTCACAAGGTCCAATCCGGTGGCCGTCACTGCTAGGGAAAAGCCGGGTATCGCCGGAGTCAACACGGGGATGCCAATCACGCCCGACGCCGTCATCAGTGTGGCTGCGACAGGCGTTCCGCTCACCGTCACCTTGGGGGCCGCGCCGCTGAAGGTGACCGTGCTGGTGGAGATGGTGGGGGAGCCCAAGGTAAAGCCGAGAGCCGCGCCGCTGCTGACGGTGATGGGCGAGGTCTGGCTGCCACCGACGAGCGCGAGGGTTCCGGCCGTGACAGAGGTGGTGCCGGTGTAAGTGTTCGCGCCGGAGAGAGTCACGGTTCCCGCGTCGTTTTTGGTCACCGTGGTGCTGGCGGCGTTGGTGATGTTACCGGTGAGAGTCAGATTGCCTGCCCCGCCGAAGGCCCAACCACCCGTAGTCGTGACAGTGCCAGTGGTAAGATTGCCGCTCATGCTGAGCGTTTGGCCGGCTGTGGCCACTTTGATCGTGGAGGTTCCGTTGGAATCGCGAGTGAATCCCTTGTCGCTCGAGAACGTGTTTCCCGTGTAGTTCAGCGTCGCCCCTGACTGAACGTAGGCGCTACCTTTACCGATGCTGCTGGCGAATGTCAGATTTCCGATGGAGGCGATATCCGCCGTGCCGCCAAACATCAAAAAGCCTGTATTGGTGTTGTTGGTGCCATTGAAGGTCACCGTGCCAGACTGGACGTAAACCCGATCCATCGTTCCAATCGTGACTTCGGACCCAAGCGTGTTGGTGCCCGTAAAGCTCAGAATGCCTGCATTGCCGCTACTGGCAGAGACGTCCAGGGTATTGCCCCCCGTGGTCAACGTGTTTTTCACGTTGATCCGACCGGTCGTCAGGCTCCATGACTGACTCCCGGTGAGCACCACCGGAGCACCAAACGATAGCCTCGCGCCTGTCGTGACCGAGATGCCTCCCGTGCCGATGCTCAGGGTATTGCTGCCGTTAGCGGTAATTTCAAATTCATGGTTTAAGGTATTCGTTTGCTCAATGCCCACGACATTCAGACCCGATCCGATGCCCGCCGCCCTGTAAGCGGTCAATGTGTTATCGAACAAGAGCGAGTCGCCCGAGGCCGCAGGCACGCCAGCAACCGTCCAGCTGCCAGACGTGGTCAGTGCGGTGGTGTTGTCGGCCTTGGTCCAAGTGGTCTGCGCAGAGGCGATACCCGAGGCGAAGGCGACGCTGATGATGGATGAGAACAGGAGACGGTTTTTGGTTTTCATGGTTTTTGTGGAACAGGAATTGTTGATTGCATCAGGCGGGGAGACTGGTCGATAGGTTATCGACGATTAAGACTTGATCATGCATTGACTGGAGATGTATTCAAGGGTTCGGCGTGCAACAAACCCACTTTCCCGTGCAAAATCATCTTCCCCGCACCAAAGAGCGAATGACTTGAGGGAAAAATTGACGATTGTTGAGTGTTTAGTGCTGATATGTGATTGGATGGGGGACAATTGACAGGTCTCCGGTCTCCTCAAAAATCCACAATCCACAATCCACGACCGCTCCGTGGACTCGGACGCCTAGCTCTAAAGCTACGTCGCCACCAATCTGGAACGAGATGTCCGCATGTCAATCAATGTTAAGGATCTGGCCAGCTTCCAGCGCTTCCTCCATTTGTGCGCGGGGCGCATCGGCCAATTGGTGAATTTCTCCTCGCTCGCCTCGGACACTGGTATCAGCTGCGCCCCTGCCGAGGCGTGGTTGTCCGTTCTACAGGCCGGCTTCATCGTTTTTCTCGCCCGTCCCCATTTCACCAAGGTTTAGAAAAGCCTCATCAAGGCTCCCAAAATCGACTTCACCGACCTCGGCCTTGCCACTTGGCTCATCGGCATTCACACCACCGAGCACCTTCGCACCCATACGCTGCGCAGAACCATCTTCGAAAATTGGTTGATGACCGAACTCGCAAAAGTGGCGGCCCATGCCGAACGTATACACTCTATCAGCTTCCTTCGTGATAAGGAAGGTCATGCAATCGATGCCATCGTCGAGAGCGGCAACGTTCTTCACTCCATCGAGGCGAAATTCGGCCAGACCATTCCATCCGATGCCTTCAAAGCGCTCGACTTCCGGCGACCGAAACTCTCACCCGGCAAAACCTCCCGTTCCTAAGTGACCTATGGCGGTGAATCTGCCCAACACCGCGACAACGTCACCGTCCTCCCGTGGCAAGGCCTCGCCCCGCTTCTCAAAGAAGTCAGATCCCTCCATTTGTCCCCCTCTGTTTGCTCCTGTTCAAAATCTTAAAGAGAAGAATTTCACAGCAGCAAACAGAGGAAACGGAGGAGTTTCGCGCCTTCCCTGCACGGCACCTTCCCAAATGCACGGATACTCACACGAATTGCACGGCCAGCCCTAGCAAAGAAGAAAAAAGGACTCAAGATTCCCGGTATTCCAAGGCACCAAAAGCACACCAAGATCCCCAACCATGAATCGCTGCTCAACACTTCTTCTTTCTCTAGCGCTTGCCGCCCCATCTTGCACGCAAGCGGCGGAGATCGCGCCTACCGATGCTCAAACACCAGCCAGCCAGGATGCCAAGGGCAGGTTGGTGGTATGTTTCGCTTCGAAGGGAGATTACAAGCATTCATCCGGATCAGAAAACGGCTTGAAAGGACTGACGGGCTTGCTTCACAAGTATGGGTTTAGGGGAACCTATTATCTCAAATCTTCAACTATTGAAGCCTGCAAGGCAGACCTTGAAGAATGGCATCGAACCCATGGTGACGAGGTGGGATGGCTCTCCGATGGTGAATCGCTGGCCACGGCCGGTGATAGATTGAAAAAAATCCGTGCCTTTCTACCCGGGCAGAAAATCCGGTCTGCCGGGCACATGCGTTATGGCGCACCATGGGTGGGCTTTTTCGAGCAGAACGGCGTGGATTCGGTGTGGGGCCGTTGTTACGAGCAATCCGCCACGGATGGCATCACGGACCGCGGATCTCCGTTTGGATTTTACTACGCCAAGCCCGATTGCTTCAAGGTTCCCAATACGGGCAACGGCGGAGTGATCAGCGTGCCATGGTTGTCGAACGACTTGAACCTAGTTTTCCGCACCGCGCAGCAATCCACCTTCACGTTTGATCCGAACGATGCCCAAGACTTAGGCGTCGCTACATCGGAGGATGACTCGTTCTGGAGGGCTGAACTCAACGAGTATAAAAAACAAACAAAATACAACAAGATCGTGCCGCTCGTGATCCAACAGGAAATCGAGGAGTTCGATTTCAGCACTCGGACTGACTGGAAAGAAAAAGGTGCAGTGATCTTTGAAAACCTTCTCAAAATTCTGAAGGAAGAGGGAATTCAAGTCGTCACCGTCTCGGAGGCGGTCGATCTGTATAAGGCCGCCAATCCTACGCTGACCCCGCCGACTTACGGTGTCTTTGACAACATTGCGGCCACCACTCCCATCAT
>JBEGOB010000093.1:0-8651 GCA_041182265.1 Verrucomicrobiota bacterium
TTTCTCACCTGACCGCGCCGTGATGATTGGCATCACCGCAGGCGCATCCTGCCCGAACAATCTCATCGAAGAAACTCTGTTTAAATTGTTCGAACTCCGCGGCGTCGCCAAGCAAGACCTCATCGACGCCTGAGCCCGCCCATCAGAGATATTTCATGAAGGCGGTGTAAACCTCCGACGGAATATCCAAAAGACTGTAGTCCTTCGAGGACACAAACAACAGGCTCTGCTTGCCCTTGCCTAGCAATTGGTTATCGGACCCGAAGATCTGGTGCTCCAGCGTGCAGAATTTTCGATTGAAATCCGCCACCCGGATTTTCACCGTGATTGTATCGAACTCGCGCGCCTCACGCACGAACTTGTGCTCGAACGAGCGCGTTAGAATGTAGAACTTCGTCGTTTTTAGATCGAAATCCGGCATGGCCCGATTGAAAAATAACTCGCGAGTTTTCCCAACGAACATCGCATACATCCCGAAGTAAACATTACCCACCGAGTTGGTGTCGGAATAACTGGCAATCGTCGAATAAACGAACCACTTGTCCTCGAAATGCCCTCCCAAGGCATGCCCATCCTGCGGCGCTGTCACCTCGGAACCCGAAGCCACAATCGCCGTTTTCGTAATCGCCTTGATCGCTGGGATCTCGGACGCAGCCTCAATGACCTCCCCCGCCCGCTCGGTGACAACACGCAGCAAGTCGGCATTGAAAACCAACCAAAGCACATAGGCCAACGGCAAC
Organism: Verrucomicrobiota bacterium; assembly: GCA_041182265.1. Lineage (GTDB taxonomy): Bacteria > Verrucomicrobiota > Verrucomicrobiia > Verrucomicrobiales > Akkermansiaceae > Luteolibacter. The sequence goes on from JBEGOB010000093.1 coordinate 741, forward strand.
ACGGATCCCAATAACAACAAGGAGGTCTGGCTGTTCAAATAACCGAACGCAAAGATCACCAAGGACATGCTCGCCATCGAAAACATCCGAATTTGCGGCAGCGCCTGCTGCGAATTCGGAATGAAACACCGCGCAATCGCCAAAGCAGCATATCCCACGAAGAAGGAGGCGTAGAACACCATGAAATACTCCAATTGAAGCTTCGCCAACAGACCCAGCAAGGTGATGAGCCCGACTAACAAGAATGTCGGAATCGGAGATCCCAGAATCTGCTTGGGAATCAGCGAGATCAGCATATTTTCGCTCTTCTCAACATTCTTCCCGAGGAACCACTTCAACGCGACATAACCGCTGTCCAAGGTGGTCAATGCACAAATCGCAAGAAAGGAAAAATAGGCAAGCGGCATCACACTCCCGATGCTTTCGTAATTCCGGCTGAAATACTCAGTGATGAGTTCATGCGCGTATTTGAAGCCATCCAAGCCAACCGTCGCCGCCAGTGGACGACCTTCCTTGGACATCACCCACAGCGCGAGGCAGCCATGGAACAACAGCATGAGGAAAAAGATCGAACCCCCGAAAAAGTAGCTGGTCCGGATCGAGGTTTTCTCACGGTGACTCTGAATGGCGCGCTGCCAATGCTGCAAATCAAGCCACGGTCCGACGAGCAGACCAATCACCAGCGGAATCGCATACCCAAAGAAGCTTGGCCCCTTCCATTGATCTGGAAACGGCGCGGTCCACTGGAAACTCACGGGCTTGAACGGCTCAAGCCCCCACAAAATAACCGCCACGCAGCCGAGCAACAAAACGCCCAGCATGCCGTGACTCACTTTGATCTTCTGAATCCCGAATTCCTCGCCAAACAAGCAACCCGCCGCCAAAACAACAAACACGATCAAGCACAGATACAATCCATACAAAGCGCCCGTCGCAGATTGTAAGGGAACGAAGAGGTAGTTCACCAACGCGAAAACCGTCAACGACAGGGCGACAATCTGGTAAATATAAAAAATCAGCCGAAACGGCTTGGAAAACTTATCAAAATAAATCGCCAGCGACTCCTGCCCGCCCGAGTGCCCCTTGGCGACGATCTGCGTGAGAAAGCCGAACAGCATCAAGCCCAGCGCGTTGGGAATCGCGAACATCAACAGCCCCTGCAAGCCGAACATGAAGGTCATCTGAACGCTGAAAAACAGCCCCAATCCCCACATCCACGACAAGGCCACCGAGTTCCCCCAAAGAAGTGCGTTTAACCAGCGAAAATTCATGAAGCACCCAAGGAACGCGGATTTGCCAAAAGGGGCAAGCCAGTTTCTCGACTGAATTTCAACAAACTCCCCCAAGCCACCGCCCATCACTGCCCAGATATCGACTGAAATCCCCTCTCCTCCTCCGCCCCATCGCAGTTTTTTCTGACCTGCACGCCACTCAAGATCCCTCCACGAAATCCCGTTTTGCCCTGAATTTGCACGGATTTCTTAAAAATCATCCCTTCCCAGCCCGCCACCTGCCCACACCCAACGGATAAACCTTGAGAATTACGATTGAAGCCGCTTCGATCCGCCTCTTAACTCGCCGCGCCTCCAAGCGGGGACCAACCCTAGCAATTCATGATCGAGAACATTCGCAAATACACCGGCCTCATGATCGTGGTCTTCGTGATCCTATTCATCAGCTTTTTCTTCATGGATTCCCAGTCCATGCAAAACATGGCTGGCGGACAACCCATCCTGAAAATCGCCGGTCGTACCTACAACGACAAGGAGTTCCGCAAACTCGGTAGCGCCTCATTCGACCTCACATCCTCTCTCGCACGCTCCGGCGACTTCGATCTCTACCAATTCCTGATGGGCCTCTCCACCGGCGCCACCAACGAGGAGGACGCCGCTGAGAAGTTTTTTGTCGGCCGCATGCTCATCCGCGACGCGAAAAAGGAGTTCGGTGTCCACCCCGGTGAGGAAGAAATCACCGCTTACCTCCGCACTCTTCGCGTTTTCGCGGATACGGAAGGGAAATTCAGCCCGGAAAATTACCGCAATTTCATCGAAAAGGGCATGGGCCGCCTTGGAATGACTGAGCGTGACCTCCGCGAACTCGCTTCAGACGTGCTCGCTTCGAAGAAAATCAACGCGATCATCGGCTCCGGCCTCGGCGTGGACCGCGACGCCATCGCGAAGAATCTCGCTCTAGAAAACCAACAAATCACCGGCTCCATCGCGAAACTCGACATCGCTCCCTTCGAGGAGAAAATCGAGCCGACCGAGGAGGAAATCAAAACTTACTGGGAAACGATTTCCGATTCCTTCACCACGGAGACCAAGCGCAAGTTCACTTACATCATCGCGACGCCCAAGCCTCCTGTCGAACCCGCCGCCGAGCCTGCCGAGTCGATCTCGGACTTGACCGCCAGCGAGGAAGCCAAGAAGGCCGCCGCGAAGGAAAAAGAGGAGCGCGCCGCGAAACGTGCAGCGGAACTCGCCGACTCACGCCGCAAAATGCAGTTGGAGACTGACAAGTTGGTGGATGATTTCTTGTTCCAACTCGAAGAACAAAAGGGCGCAGGCTTTGAGGAACTGGCCAAGGCAAACGGCTGGGAAGTCAAAACTTCGGAGCTTTTCACTCTCGCAGAGCCCCCTGCAGACCTCGCGATCACACTCCGTTCTTCCAGCCGTGGCGGCAAGGCGGCTGACGAACTTTTCCGCATCATTGAGTCTTCGGATCCATTCTCAAAAATCTCCGAAGCCATCGCCATCGGTGAAAATCAATGGATCGTCGCACGCTTGGATGCCGAGGAGAAATCCCGTCCCAAGACCTACGAGGAGGCACGCGCCGACGCACGCGCCCAATACATTTCTGAGAAAGCCGGCGAGGCTCTCAAAGCCGCTGCCGATGAGGCGGTCACCAAGATCAACACCCTCGTTTCTTCCGGAAAATCCTTCGCCGATGCCGCCAAAGAGGCTGGCATCACTCAAGTGACGGAATTCTCCGCCATCAACAGCACCTATCGCCCGAATGGCGAAAACGAGCCGCAAAATCTCTTCGAAGCAACGCGCGCCGTCACTCCAGGCTCGCTCGCCGAGGTCATCATCGAGAGCGACCGCGCCTTCGTCATCCACGTCGCGAAACGCGAATTGGTAAAAGAGGAAAATTTCGCCGCTCGCATCGATGGCGAGGTCACGTCGCGCACGAATGAGAATGAAACGGTCGCCTTCGTTTCATGGCTCACCGCCCGCACCGAGGCCGCTCAAGTTGAGCAACTTTACAAGCAACGTTGATTCAACGCCACCCGGCTCCACGCGCATGCTGGGAAGGGACTTATACCACCATCCCGACCCACATGTCCGCCCCCGATTCTGTCCAAGATCTGTTCGACGAAGCCAACGGCCACCTTGCCCTCGGCGAGCTCGAAGAAGCCATCGCGTTCTACCGCCGCTGTGTCGCGCTCGATCCAAATTTTTTCGATGGCTGGCACGCGCTCGGAATGGCGCTTTTGAAAACCGACCAGATCAAAGAAGCGATCGGTTGCGGGCTCCAAGCAGTCACTCTCAGCCCCAACGATCTCCTCGCCTGGACCGGCCTTTCACAGATGTATGTCCGTGACGGCAACATCCCGGAAGCCGTGGCAGCCAAGGGCAACGCCCGAATTCTCTCACTCGGCGGCAAAGTCGTCCGCTAAGCGAAACCGCCCCGCACACACGCGGTTTTCCAAACGAACAGCACCGGCCTTTCGCGCTCAAGGTTGAGCCGGAGCAAGCGGCTTCACGCAGCGGAATCCCGCGTGATTTGTCGATGTTCTGACCTCCCCCTTGCCTCGCGTGCCAAGAACATAGCGGGTGCAATACTGATCCGTGCAGAGAAACGAGCCACCGCGTTGGCCCCGCTTCACCATGCCGGGCTCGGCGGGATCGTGCGAGGAACTCGGCCCTTTTGGATTCTTCACCACTTTGCCTGAGGCGGCTCGCAGCGCGTAGGTGTCCACCCGATAGAAATCACTCACCCATTCCCAAACGTTGCCCGCAACGTCGTGCAATCCGTATGCGTTTGCCGGGTATTGTTTCACGGGAGCGATTCCTTTGAAGCCGTCTTCGCCCGTGTCCGCGCCGTCCACCGGGAATTTCCCCTGATAAATGTTCGCTTGAAATTTCCCGCCGGGTTTCAACTCGTCGCCCCATGCGAAAAGCCAGCCAGCCTTACCGCCGCGCGCCGCAAACTCCCACTCCGCCTCAGTCGGCAGGCGCTTGCCCGCCCATTTTGCGTAGGCCTCCGCGTCTTCATAGGCCACATGCACGACGGGATGATTCTCCGCGCCTTTCAAGTCGCTGTCCGGGCCTGTCGGATGTTTCCAATTTGCGCCATGCACGAAACTCCACCACTGGATGTGCGGACCCGTGAGCGACACAGGCTGCGGCACCGGCGCAAACACGACCGAGCCTGCAACGAGCGCCTCGGGTGGCGCGCCGGGAAACTCTTCGGCGGTCGGTTTTTGCTCGGCCACGGTGACATAGCCCGTCGCTTCGACAAATTTTTGAAATTCGGCGTTGGTCACCTCCGCGGCGTCCATCCAGAAGCCGTCCACCTCGACGCGGTGCACTGGCAAGGCATCTTGCGCAGTGCCCGGTAAGGCGCACATGCCCTCGCACTCCGCTTGGGTGCCCATGGAAAATTCTCCTCCCGGAATCCAAACCATCCCCGCCGGTGCCGGACTCGGTGGCGGCGTGGCATGCGCCTGCGTGGGGGCGAACTCACCGTCTCCCTCCGTCACAGGCACCTCGGCTGCCAGACCGCGAACCCCGCAGAACATGCTCACAGCAAGCCATGCGCTCACTCGGCACGCACGCGGAGTCACCGCACACACTTCCTTCATTTTCCGGAAATTCATGACGGAAGTTTGGCCAATTCCCGCCCCATGGGAAATTTTTTCTGAGCGCGCCTGCAAAAACCAATCGCCTTTTGCCTTTGCCTTGTCACGGGAATGGCGTACGAGATCTCCCCACGCCACATGAGATTGTTCCGCATCCTGACATTCAAAGAACTGAAAGGCTATTTCCTCAACCCTTTCGGATGGGTGGTGCTGGCATTCGTGACGGTCATGCAAGGCGTCTCTCTCTCCACCGCCATGAAGGGGTTCCGTGATACCCCAGTGAAGGATAGCTTGGTTTACGTGGCCTTCCACACCCCACTCTTCTGGTTTTATTTCCTCTTCATCTTCCCGCTCATCACCATGCGGCTTTTTTCAGAAGAGGAACGCTCGGGAACTTTGGAAACACTCCTGACCGCCCCAGTCAAAACCTGGCAACTTGTGTTTTCCAAATACACCGCCGCGATGATTTTCTACACGATCCTGTGGATTCCCGCGCTGGTGCAATTCAAAATGTTCGAATGGATGACCGACCTGCCGCCCGCATGGAGCCTCGGCGCTCTCGGCGGCGCATTCACCGCGGTGATGCTTATGGGCGCAGCCTTCACCGCCATCGGCTGCTTGGCATCCTCCCTCACATCCAGCCAAATCATCGCTGGCATCTTCACCATCGGGCTGCTCGTGATCCAGTATTTCCTCGGGTTCGTCACGATCATCTGGGGCGAGTCGTTCATCGGCGCAGCATTTTTCCACTACATTTCCTCACAGCAGCACTTGCACTACTTCGCCAGCGGGCTCTTCGACACGCGCCCCATAGTTTATTTCCTCAGCCTCGCGGCCTTCACTCTGTTCCTCACCTATCAAGTTGTGGACTACCGCCGCTGGCGCCGCTAAACGACTTTTTCCGACTGCCTCATGACCGAACCGTCTCCTCCGCCAAAACCCAAATTCCGCCGCCCGCTCAACCGCTGGGGGCTTGGCACGCTTTCTTTCCTGCAAACCGCATTCCTCGCGATTCTGCTGCTGGCAATCAACTATCTTGCCGCAAATCACTTTCTCCGCGCAGACCTGAGCCGCGAGGGAAATTACACGCTCTCGCCCGCCACCACTCGCTACCTGAAGGACCCTGCCGTCCGCGACCGACCCAGCTCAATGAAGTGGATCATGGCTTTCCGCCGCACCTCGCCTTTTTACGAACGCGTCCGCGCCATCGCCGAGGAATACGCCCGACTCTCCAACGGGAAAATTGTCTTGGAAGTCGTCGATCCCCTCCGCAGCGCAGACCGCACCCAGGAGCTCACCGCCGCCTACGGCCTGCCGCTCACCCGCGATCTGCTGATCATGGACGCCCGCTCGGATGATGGCCCAGTCTCAACGCTCGATGCCGATGGCAACAACATCCTGAACCCGAACGTCAAGGTCATCGTCGCCGACGACATGGCCGTCTTCACGTCCACCGACGGCCAGCGCCGCATCACCGGATTCCAAGGCGAGGACGTCCTCACCGCACGCCTTGTCGAGTCGATCGAAGGCCGCGCGCGCAAGATGGTCTTCCTCTCAGACAAAAGCCGCCTTGAGGCCGATGGCGAGAACTCGCCTCTCGCCGCTCTCAACAAAACCCTGCTTTTCCAAAACGTCGAGCTCTCTGGCATCAATCTCTCCGGCCTCACAGAAATTCCCGCGCATGCCGAAGGCGTCGCTCTCATCGCCCCGAAATACGACCTCAGCGACTCCGAACTCGCCGTCCTAGAAGCCTACTGGAACCGCCCGCGCGCCGCCCTGCTCGTCATTCTCAAAGCAGGTGAAACTCCGCCAAAACTCCGCACTTTCCTCCGCGCGAATGGCATCACCCCACGCAAGGACCGCGTCATCGCGCTCGCCGACAAGCGCATCGACAGCACCGCTCGCGGGCTCTTCACCTATGGCGTGGATTTCACCAAAGACCTCGCCGGCCAAACCACCGTCTTCGAGGGCGCCAGCTCATCTCTCGAAGTCCGCGAGGGTGCCGAGGATCTCATGAACCGCCAAATCAATCCCATCGGCCTCATCCAAGCCGCCGAGGGATTCTGGGGCGAAACGAAATTTGGTGAGAAATCCGTCAGTTTCGACGAGACCCAAGACCACAAAGCCCCGCTCTTCCTCGCCGCATGCGTCACGCGCGGTGCCGCCAGCGACGACCGCTTCGCCGCTGAAACTTCGCGCATGGTCGTCATTTCCAACACGGACTTTCTCGAACCCAGCCAACAGCGCGCGGAAAATATCGACTTCCTCGCCTCATCCGTGAACTGGCTCATGGACCGCCAATCTCTCGCCGGCATCGGCCCACGCTCACTCGGAACCTACAAGCTCCCCATTCTCGACGCCCAAGTCTCATTCATCAACCGCGTGAATCTGTTCTTCCTGCCCGCCTTTCTCATCCTCACAGGAGCCTTCATCTGGTCCTCGCGCCGCGCCTGACCTGCCATGCGATCTCTCGGATTCACCTTCGTTCTCGCCCTCCTCGCCACCCTCGTCTGCGGCCTCGCCGCTTGGCAGTGGCAAGGCGGGAATTTCGACTCTCTCCTCGGCGCCGCCCCCACACCCGTCGGCCAGCGGCTCTACCCAGACTTTAAGCCTGCCGACGTCAAACACATCCAAGTCCGCAACAACGGCGTGACCGCAAATTTCCACCTCTCTCCAGAAGGGTGGCAGGCCAGCACCCCATGGCCCGATCGCATGGACCCGCGTGCCGCCGTGAATATCATCAATTTCACGCTCGGAATGCGTGTCGAGGACCTCGCAGAAATCGACGAACTCGACCCGCCCGCCCTCGGCCTCGGCGACACAAGCATCAACATCCGCCTCGAAAACGAGAACAAGGAAACTCTCGCCCGCTACAAAATCGGCCGACTCAGCCCGTGGCTTGCGACCCTCGAAGACATCGAAAAACCCGTCCCCACCGTTTTCATCCAACCCCAAGACTCCCACCGGAAAAACCACATCTACACCTGCACGGGCGATATTTCCCCACTCTTCAAGGACGGCCTCAAGTATCTCCGCGACCACCGCCC
>JBEGOB010000094.1:0-6585 GCA_041182265.1 Verrucomicrobiota bacterium
ATGAGGTTTCGCCGAAAAAGTGAATGCAAACCCCGGAACACGCAACTATTTTTTCTGCATTTCCGTGGATTATCGAGTCCGCCATACGGTCACAAAATTCTGAAATTTGGTGTTACATCCGTGGTTTTTCCAACGTAAAACGCAGCATGTTGAAACCCAGAATTCATTGGATCGCGCTTCTGTTGCTCAGCCAGCCAGCCCTTGCGAAAATCACGATGGCCCCCCTCTTCCAAGCGGGCGCTGTCTTGCAGCGGGAAAAACCCGTCCCCGTCTGGGGCAAGGCCAGCCCCGGCAAGCAGGTGACGATTTCCTTCGCCGGCCAAACTCAAACCACCACGGCAGACGCGAACGGACGCTGGATCGCCGAGCTCCCAGCGATGCAAGCCAGCGCGGATGGCCGCACCCTGAGCGTGACTGAGGCGGGCCTGCCGCCTATCGAAATCCCCGACCTGCTCGTCGGCGAGGTGTGGCTCGCCAGCGGCCAATCGAACATGCAATGGGCGATCGCCCAATCCCGTGCCGAGGACAAAGCCGTCGCCGCCGCCGGCCCAGTGCCGCTGCTGCGGATTTTTCAAGCACCCCGCGCACTCAACCACACCCGCCTCGAAACTCTCAACGCCAAGTGGACCGCCACCACCCCGGAAACCGCCAAGGGATTCTCCGCCGTCGGCTACTTTTTTGGAAAAAAACTGGTGGAAGATTTGAAAATCCCCGTCGGCATCATCCACAGCTCATGGGGCGGCTCGCGCATTGAACCATGGTGGGCGGAAGAGGGCTTGGAAGGGATCGATGCCCTCGCCGCCACACGCACGCAGCGCTTGGCGAAAAGCCCCGGCTTCGCACCCTACGACAGCGCCTTCCGCCAACACGTCGCCGCCGTCCGCACTTGGACCGACCAAGTCAGCGCCGCCTTGGATGCCGGCAATCCAGCACCTGCCATGCCCGCCGCCCCCGCCCTCCTCAAACTTGGCCACAACGCGGAGACCGGCACCTACCAAGCGATGATTCACCCGCTCGTTCCTTATGCTTTGCGCGGATTTCTCTGGTATCAGGGCGAATCCAACAACGGCGAGGGCCTTCTTTACACCACCAAAAAGCAGGCGCTCATCGCTGGCTGGCGCAAGCAGTTCCGCGCGGAAAATGCACCCTTCCTCTTCGTCCAACTCGCTCCCTACAACTACGGCGACAACCGGAAATTCGACCTCCCCGGCATCTGGCAAGCGCAGCAGGAAACCCTGAAAATCCCGCACACCGGCATGGCCGTCACCCTCGACATCGGCAATACCAAAGACATCCATCCCACGAACAAATCGGAAGTCGGCAATCGCCTGGCGCTTTGGGCTTTGGCCGATACCTACGGCAAGTCCGACCTCGTCAAATCCGGCCCCTTGTTCGCTGAGGCGAAAGTCATGCAAAATGGCATTGCTCTCCGCTTCGACCACACTGGAACTGGCCTCACCACTCGCGACGGCAAGCCACCCACTTGGTTTGAAATTGCAGGCAGCGACCATGTCTATCATCCGGCCGATGCGAAAATTTCCGCCGACGCCAAGACGATCCTGCTCAGCAGCCCCGCCGTCCCCCAACCGAAGAACGCACGGTTCGCGTGGTCGCAATTGGCCGAACCCAACCTCTCAAACCGCGAAGGCTTGCCCGCCGCCGCCTTCCACACTGACTGGGCCGGCGATCCTGCGAGCGTGAAACCACCCACTCCTGCGGCGAAATAACCCCTCTCTCCTTCCGATCACGCCGTTGGGGAAATGAAATCAAATTTCAGGCTCCCAACGGCACATCCGAAGCCTCACTTCTCGTCCTCAGGACTCGCGGATTCCTCGGACTTCGCCGGGGACTTGGCCAACACCACGCGGAAGCCGTAGATGTCATCCTGGAAATTCGGAGGCACGGCATTCCGCGATCCCGTGAATAAATCATCCGATTGATAGGTCGTCCAACCGCCGCCGCGCAAGACGCCCAGCGCGTTTTGACCCAGCTTCGAATATTCATCTTCCACCCACTCCTGGACGTTGCCGCTCAAGTCGTAAAGACCCGTCGCACTGACTGGAAAAGAGCCGACCGGCGCGGTATAGGCATGGCCATCATCGTAGCCTGGAATCGTCCGATCTCGTGAAACGCGCGGCGTATCGGCCGCCGAAAGATCCGCGAAATTCCCCATCACCTGATCTTCCAGCCAGTCGATCCCCCACGGATACACGCGCTGCTTGCGAGCGTAGCGCCAGCCAGGACTCAGCCCCTCCTCCTCGGCAAGCCCCGCCATCAGACTCCACTCAAGATCCGTCGGCAACCGGTAAAGATGCGTCTGCGCGATCCGCTCACGGAGTCGCTCGCGATCCGTCAACCAAGCGCAAAACGCCTGCGCATCATCCCGCGAAACGTTGACCACTGGATGATCCGGCGATTGAGAAAAATCCGGCGAGCGCGGCACGGCACGGTCCGCCTCACGCACAAAAAGCTCATAATCCCGCACGCGTGTCTCCCAGATCGACACCATCAAATCCTGTCCCAATGGCGCGAACCGCATGCCGATACCATTTTTCCAGGGTTTCCCGAAAATCACCCCGAGGCTTTTTTGCAGCTTCACCGTCTTCGCCACGCGCTCCCCCTCGCCCACCGCAATATCAACGGTCAACGGCTTATAACCCTCGCGCACCAGATAGAGCTGCCAAACACTGGGCCGCACCTTGGGAATCAACAGCGGTTCACTCGTGGACCCGACCGAAACCTGATTGTTCGGGTCCGAAACCGCATTCATATACACTTCCACGCCCGGCGGGTCGGTCGTGAGCGTGATTTCACCATACACGATTTGGCGCACTTGCAGGCGCAATGGCACCAAGCCGTTTTTGCGCGCATTTTCACTCCGCTCCGGATGCTCAAACGAAAGTTCGCGCTGCGATAAAACTTCGTGATCCTCCGTCAAATAGCCCTCCAGCGTGGCCCCCTCGCGGAACCACCGGCAAAACGCCGCCGCATCTGCCTCCGTGCACAGCACGACCTCAACCGGCGCGCCATTCTGTGAAAATTTCAAAAACTCCGCGCGCCCCGCTGGCAACTCCGTGGCCGTCGCAAAACGCTGCCACACCCCAGCATTCAGAAATCCGGAACTCAAATGCTCTCGTCCCACGGGCTGATAGCTATTGCCCAAATGATCATGCCAACGCTCCCCCTCTTGCGGCGGCGAAAAATTTTCCAAACTCGCCGATAGCACCAAAGGCTCCGTCACAACGGTCGCCGGCACCGTCCCCTGCACGGTGAACGGCCGATAACCCGGCTTTTTCATCGTGAAATAATACGAATCCCCCACCCTCACCTTGATCAATCCGGTGTTCGTCATCCCCAAGGAACGCCCATCCGCATCAATGACCTCCGCGCCCTCCGGCGCACTCACCACGCGCAGCATCCCCACTTGCGCCTCAGGTGCGCGCTCCTCCTGCGACAGCGCGCGCAACCACTCGCTCTCACGGAGCAACTCCCAAGCCGCCCATGAAACAAACCCCAATAAAACAAAGCTCGTCATCCACACCGCCGCCCCACTCTGCCGCCGACGCTGGCCGCGCTGCAAACGCCTCAAAGCGTCTGCCAACTCCGCGGCCGTCGAGATCTTCCGCTTGGAAACGCGCGGCTCGCAGATGTCACAGATGATTTTATTCAACTCCAGCCACCGCTTCCGATCCGCCCCGCCCGGCATCACATCCGGCAATTCCGGGAACGACAAGCGATCCTTCCCCGTGGCGATCTCATACAAAACCTTGCCCAGACTGTACACATCCGCCTGCGCCGAACCCGGCCCCTCCGGCGGCACAAAGCCCTCGGTTCCCACAAATGTCCGCTGGTCACGCGTCGCCACCAGACCAATGTCCGCCAATTTCGCACGCCCGTTGACGAAAATCACATTCGACGGCTTCACGTCCCGGTGCGCCAAGCCACGCTCATGCAAGTGATCCAAGGCCTCCGCCAAACGCAGGCCGACATCGATGCAAACATTCGTATCCCATTGCACACCTGCGCCTTGGTGATTGTCCGCACGCAGCGTGCGCGGCTCATACTCGATCGGGTTGATGTCCTGCCCCGCCGTCACATCGTCGCCCAACTCCATCACATAGTAGTAAAAGGAAACTCCATCCGGACTCCTCCCCACATGCAAAATGTTCATCAACGCCGGATGATCGCGAGAAATCGGCTCGAATTTCAAAATCCCCTCAAACTCGCGCTCAAAGCCACGCGCATCGTCGAAGTCCTCGCGCCAAACCACCTTCACCCCACGCAACGCACCCGTCACACCCCGCGCCAGCCACACCTCACCATAAGCGCCGCCCCCGATTTTCCGGAGAACTTCGTGGTCAGGAATCGCAGGACTTGGGCGCGAATTAACCGGCATCGTCTTCCTCTTCGAGTTTTGCCAACTCACGCTTCAACACGCTGCCCACCCGGTGCTTCGCCAAATACACCTGCGCCATGCTGACGTTCAATTGATCCTGCACCCGCTTGGCATCCCACTGCTTGATCACGTAACAATCGAAAATTTGATACTGCTTCGGCGAGACCTGCGCCTTCACCCGCGCCAAGGCCGCATCCGCCACATTCTTCTTCCACTCGATGTTCCACAAACGCGACAAAACATCGCCATTCGGGTCCTCCACACGATCAATCACCGCGGTTTTCCGGTCATTGTCCCACTCACCGCCCATCATCGCCGTGTCTTTCTTCCGCTTGCGAAATTGATCATTGATCCGCCAGCGCGTCATGTTCATCAGCCACGTTTTGAACGACCCCTGCTCCGGATCATACAGCTTTTTTTTGCTCTGCTTGGCGATCGATAAAATCGTCTCCTGCACACAATCAAAAGCCTCGTCCTGCCGCAAACCCGCCTTGATCGCGACGGAGTAAATTAACCGCCAATAGGTTTGGTAAAACTCATCCCACGTCCGCTGGTCTTCCCAATTGTCCAATCGCGCAATCAAGCTCTTCCGGGTCTTCGCATACGCTTGCCCCAGAATCGCTTCACGATCTTCGATTTTTTCCTCCTCGTCCTCAGACATTAACGACTGTTTAACTGATCAATGGGCCCATGTCTTTCACGGAATGAAATTTTTCACGAGGTCCTGACGCACAATCCACGCCCGCCCACTAGCCGAGCATCCGCCACGCCACACCCAGCGCCGCACATGCCGCCAAGCAGGGAATCACGCCGATTTTACACCGCGCCATCGCCACCCAAGCCCCCACCGCGAGCACAGCAACAAAGGCGTCGAATTCTCCCTTCTCCGGCCACAGCGCATGCGCGGCGAACCAGATTCCCAAATTGAGAATCACCCCGACCACCGCTCCCGTCACCGCCGTCAGCGCCGCAGCGATCCCCGGTCGCCTGCGCAAACCCTCGACGTAAGGTCCCCCAAGGAAAACGCACAAAAATCCCGGCAAAAACGTCACCCACGTCGTGATCAAAGCCCCCAGCGTGCCCGCGACCCACGGCGACAACTCTCCCGGATTCTGCCACGCCGCCACAAACCCGACAAACTGCAACACCATGATCAAAGGCCCCGGCGTCGTCTCCGCCAAGCCGAGCCCCGCCATCATCTGCCCCTGCCCAAGCCACCCGTAATGCTCGACCGCCATTTGCGAAACATAGGGCAGCACCGCGTAGGCCCCGCCGAAGGTCACCAGCGCGGCCTTGCTGAAAAACAGACCCTCTTGGAAATGAATTCCGTCCCAGCCAAGCCAAACGCCCACGCCCAACAAAGGCAGCCACCACAACGCCACACAGACACAAAAAACACGCAGGCTCCGCGTCCAACTCGCACGCACCACCGGCGGCAGCACCACACTCGCCTCACCACCAACCCCCGCCCCATGCCCGGAACTCGCTGGAAATTGATGAGGAGAAAATCGACCGCCCACGCCCCCCACCAAAGCCGCAAGCCCAAGAATCCACACAAACGAAATTTCGAAAAAATGAATCGCAACGAACGACGCCGCAGCCACACCCCACAGACTCGCCGACTTCAACGCCTTTGCGCCAATCCGTTGCACCGCCAGCGCCACAACCGCGATGACCGCGGGGATCAAGCCATTGAAAATTCCCTCCACCCACGCCCAGTCCCCGCCCGCCATATACAGCCAGCTCAGGCCAAATAAAATTCCCATGGAAGGCAGGACAAACAAAACGCCCGCCGCCACCCCACCGCGCGCGCCATGCAGCCGCCACCCAAGATACGTCGCCAACTGCTGCGCCTCCGGCCCTGGCAGCATCATGCAAAAATTCAGCGCATGCAGGAAATGCTCCTCCGTCAGCCAGCGCCGCCGCTCGACCAACTCACGGTGCATGATCGCAATCTGCCCCGCCGGCCCGCCAAAGCTGATCCAACCCAGCTTCCACCAAAACCCCAAAGCCTCGCGAAAAGTCGGCATCGCCACCCCATCCGGCGCTTGATCATCACGTGCTCCAGCCATTCCGCCACAAGCTAGCCACCCACCTCTCCCACTGACAAACGCAAACTGCAAGCGACGCATCGCCGCAGTTCTCCCCCAAATTCAAAGACACCGAGCGCCGATATCCTATCAGCTACC
>JBEGOB010000095.1:0-22712 GCA_041182265.1 Verrucomicrobiota bacterium
GCCTGCTTTAGAATGAGTGCCAATTCATCAAGCACTCCACGATGGGCACTGTCGCCGGCGAGATTGATGGATTCTTTGGGATCCGCACCATGGTCGTAAAGTTCACGCCCCTTGTGCCCGCCATCCCATTCTGTATAGCGCCATCGCGACGTCCGAAGGCTATAGCCTGAAAAACTTCCCCGCAGCACATGCGTCAATGCCCAACCGCGCCCACGCCACTCAGGATCACGAAGTGCCGGAACAAGACTTTGCCCCTGCAAATTCGCGGGCCCCTCAATCCCTGCAATCTCCATCAAGGTTGGATAGATATCCACATGAGACACCGGAGTCCTAACCACAGTCCCCCGCCCTCCACCCGGCGCAACAATCAGCAAGGGCACACGCGCACTTTCCTCAAACAAACTTCGTTTCTGCCAGAGTCCATGTTCGCCCAAGTGATAGCCATGGTCACTCGTGAAAACAAGGGTCGTATCTGCCGCCAATCCCAAGCGATCCAAGGCGTCAATCACTCGACCCACCTGTGCGTCCATAAAGCTCACACTGGCATAATACGCCTGCTTCACCTGCCGACGCGTCTCGTCGTTCATCTCATCTTCTTCCTTTTTCCGAAGACTCGCGATCGCCGCTTTCGGAACCATCGAAAGTGCGCTTTGATCCACACGCAACACCGGCATATCGGCTTCAGGAAATTGATCGAAATATGGACTCTTCGGTGCGACAAACGGTGTATGCGGACGAAAGAATCCTACTGCTAGAAAAAATGGCCGATCTCGCCGCTGCGCACAGCGCTCAAGAACCCACTCTGCATCCGCCGCAATCATCGCATCCGTGTGATATCGATCATTCTTTGGTGAAGCATACCAGCTTAGGGTCGCACCAAACTGCCCGGGCTTGAGCGAAAATATTTTGGGTTCCTCCTCAAGACGGTCCACCCCCGCCGGGTTAATCTCAAGCTCCCATGAGGCTGGGTCATCATGACCATCGGTGCCAATCGCCAGTGGCACTCCATAATGATAAAGCTTTCCGACCCGACCTGCAAACCAACCATGCCTGCGGAAAGCCTGCGGCAGACTCAACTGATTGGGAATAGTCTGGCGAAATATCTGCGCATTCTCTAAGATTCCTGTGCTATTTGGATAGAGCCCGGTCAACAAGGAATTCCGACTCGGCCCGCACAGCGGAAAGCTGCAATACGCTTTTTCAAACAGCACTCCACGCGCCGCCAACTTATCCAAATTCGGAGTCTTTGCAATCGGGTCGCCATAACAACCGAGAAATTGATTCATATCATCCGCAATGAGAAATAGGACATTTCTTTTTGGCTGCACAACATCACCAAACACGGCACCCGGCTGCACCAACCATACCGCAACAAAAAGCAGTTTGCACAAGCTCCAATCATGCAGCGAAATCCAGTGAATTCCGAATCGAGTTTTAAAACACATCCCTGTCTCTATCTACAATTTTTTACCATGTCGATCTTGAATCAAGTGCCACGGTCACATCCTCCAGAATATCACGTGATCCAGTTGAAATCGCCAAAATAGCTTCCCCTGTTTGCTGTTTTGAACTCACCAATCTTCTCACGGATTGAGCAACTCAACACGCAGTCGCATGAATCTCTGACTCACGCTAGGTCTCCGATCCACGAGGACCACCTCCTCCGAAATCTCCGTTGCATCGACTGAAACTTCAAGATCCGGAATCAACGGGACAAACGAATTCCCGGCATTCGAAACAGCGACATCCTCCCAAATTCCGGTTAAGTGATCTGCAACCTGCACAATCAACCGTAAATCAGTCGCCCCAAACTCCCGCGAAAATCTAAATTCAAAACCATCAGCAACACGAACTCCACTTGGAAGAATCCCAAGATCCACGCGTCCGGGATCGCCCCGCAATGCATACTCCAACAAGTTCACCACTCCATCATGATCAAGATCCGCCGCAGGTCCTGAAAGTGCCTCCATACGCCACGAGTCCCCAAATTTCAACTGCCGCCAGTTCGTCCACATGCGATCTGGACGAACCGTCAACTCAAAGGACTCACGCACTTCCGTCGCACCATCAGACACCGCAATCGAAAGGGTCACAGTCCCGCTCTGATTGGCCGCAGGCACCACCCTCAATCGACGCTCTCCACCACTCCCCTCAAGTATCAAATTGCGATCCGGCACCAATACCTGATTGGACGAACTCACCCTCACAACCAAGTCATCCAATGCCGTATCCAAATCGCTGACTGAGAACACGATCGGTTCCGTCGGCGTATCTTCATCCACCCATTGATCCGGCACCGAACTGAGAGTTGGCGGAGAACCCGGCGCTAACATGGAGTAACTCAGCGTGGATGCACCGCGCGAAATACGCATCCCTGCATCGTCGTTCGTTCCCGCAAGGACTCCGCTCAACACCAGCGTTAAACGATTCTCAAACACGAAGTCTCCCAATCGGGCAATTTCAAAATCGTATGGAACCAACTCGCTTCCAGGATTAATATCGACTTCTCCAATTCCCACAGCGAAGTCATTCCCCTCGACCAACATGTCATTCCCAAACAAGTCATTCGCGCGCGCCGTATTCCATGTGACCGTGCTGGCAAAATCCAGATAAGGCTGTTTAAGCCCCCACAAGCGAACCCGATGACGGTAAGCCTGATGAAATCGAATCTTGAACGTCGCCGGCGCATCAAGATCCACAACTCCCTCTGGCAGATCGAACTGGAAGTAGGATTTCCGGCGAGTGTTTGCGGAGGATGAATGCTTCACGGAGAGATATCCAATCGCGGCCTCATCTTGATCCATGTCCGCTGAGGTGCCACCACGGATCGTCGCTTCACGCGCCACGACTGCCGATGCTGTCACATGGAGATCCGCCACCGCGCTGCTTGCGGATCCAAAGGAATTTGTCAGCAATACCTGATAGCTCCCAATCGACGCCGCACCCGTGCTCGGTATCATATAAGTGCTAGAGACCGCGCCAGGGATCGGAGCACCATCTTTCAACCACTGATAGCCAATCGGCTCACTGCCAATCGCTGTCACTTGAAAGCTCGTGGACTCCCCAAGCTCGACAATCTTCGAAAGCGGTTCGCTGGTAATCGTCGGCGCGATGCCCACAACCATGCTCACCAAACTCGGTGCGGTCGCGGACTCGCGAGATTCAATCAACAAACCGGCTGCTTGAGTGTCTCCTACCGTTAGCGTTGGCTGCGCACGATCCCAACGGTGGTCTTGCACGATCAAAAATGAAGCGAATCCATCAGTCCTAGATTTGACGAAATACGTCACATCCAAGGATTTTTCCGAAAAATTCGGGGAATCCGCAAGCAACTGCCCCAAGATCATCGCGGAAGTCCCCTGCCCGACCACCACATTATTGGAAATCAAATTTCCAGCAGGAACGCTCTGTCTGAGCAGCGACGCTGTTGTGGCCCATGTCGCATCCATCTCCTGCCAAGTGGAATGATCCACTCCATAGACATGAGCGCGTGTCACTTGCGTGCCAGACGTGGTTGCTACATTCATCTTTAGAAAAACCGAGTGAATTTCCGATGCATTCGACGTAGGAACCGGAATTCGAATCAAGCTAACTTTCCGCCCGTCAAGAGTTCCATCCGCCCGAACTTCCATCTGGGCGACGGATCCTCCCGGCAGATTCTTCGCTGCACCGTCACACAATTGTGCGTCTGCCACAGCAGCAGCGGAGGAAAATCTGACCGTCTGAGCCGGAACTGTGATGAGCCAAACTGACTGCGCTGGCATGATGGCGTCCCCAAGCTTGCCATCAATCAATGCACCTATCCGGGAAATGCCACCGCTCGACATGGCACTGACTTCCTCGACGAACACCGCTTGATTCGCTGCGACAGGCAGCTGTGAGAAATCAAACTCGATCGGAACCTCCTCTGTCTCTTGATTGGACAAAAAAGCATAGTAGGTATCACTAACCACATCGTGCGTTAACAAACTCCAAACACCCGCATTCACCTTCGGACCCGCACCGGCGCTGGTGGTGAAACCCAGTCTCGGACGACCGCCTCTCGCCGCCTTAACGAACAATCGATACACCTCCGCACACTGCGTCGCCCCTCCATAGCGATTGTTTCCCGATGTCCCATTCTCCACGTAATGAGTTCCATTCTTGGCAACACCATAAACAGACGATGGATTCGCAGTCTGTCCGAATTTGAACACATAAATTTCGCTGGCACCACGCTCAGCAAGCGCAATGCAATTGGCACCCAATGAAGTAAAATCAATCGGCGAGTCCTGGGTTGCCGTGCTTGTATCATAGTTTGCCCCGGTCCTCACATTGAACTCGGTCAGCGCAATCGGCAACTGCGGCTCACCAGGCATGTCAGCATCAATCAGACCGCGAAGCGTGTCATAATCATTGATATACCCAGAAAGACCGTTTGCTGCAATTTGGCGAGTCGTGTATTTTTGATAGTTATAGACGTGCAAATTCATCCAGTCTGGCGAAGATGAGCCATCCAAACGCAAATGCCGATTTACGATCGCATCGCGCCCCCAAGTGTCCGTCGTTTCCTCACTCAAGCCAATGCTATTGTATTTTTCAAATCCGTTCGCGGTATTTGGTGCATAAACCTGCGCGACAAGATTGCGGCTATAACGCGAGCTCATATCCGAGACTGCACTCTGAATCGCATCCGAGCAAATTCGATAGCGCATCACCCAATCTGACTCCGTCATTCCAAGCCATCCATTCGGCTCATTGAACATCGAAAATCGACTCACATTGTAATCGCGGGACAGCAGAAATGCATGTGCGTAGTAGTGCTGCCACAGTTCCCATTGTGCAGGCCAGTCCGCAGGCCCTGCAACCGGAAAACGCGATGGACTTGCGGTCAAATTGACGAGAATCGAAACACCCCGAGCATCCAAAGTCGCCAAGGTGGCCCCGATCTGCATGCGGTTATTGCCTGTCGCAATTTTAGCGTAGTTGTTGGCAAAGTAATTCCAGTTCACAAATGAAGAACTCAGAGATTCCGTCTTAGAAGCCGCATTCGCGCGCAACAGATTGATACGGTTGAAAAATCCAAGTTCACTGGAAACCCCATCGCCAACCGGCGCAAGATCATCGTTTGGTTCAATATCAGAAGGGCTGATGAACACTCGCGCGGCATCCACTCCAGAATACCGAAACCAATCCGCAGCATTGGAATTCGACATGAAGTGGCCAAGATTGTATCCAAGCTTTCGTGGCGTCGTCCCAATCTGCGTATGGGTGGCGACCCATGTTTCCGCAGTCGCGAACGAGATCCCCGCGCACAGCGCGAAGAACTGCCCCACCCGCGTGAATACGAGCCGACTGGAGCGCACAATGGCGAACTTTTTGAAGGTAAGAAACACCCTCGATATTCTGGACAAGCACTGGCTTTTTAAACTCACGAAATTTAGTGAGGTGACACATCAGGCTCAGCGCTGCAAAATTCGTGCAGTTCAATGTTCTCAAAGCCAATTAGCCCCCCACTGAGTCTCACTGTGGCCATGATTTTCCTGCTGATGATCCACCACGGATTTGCGGAGAAAGAGATCAACACCGCACTGAAACCCGGTGGCAAATGGGTGAAACGTGAAGTCACCCTCGTGAAGGATTGCCTCCGCACACCCACCGAAGATTCCAATCTGGACAAGTTTGGCGGGCTACCCTCTAAGCGCACACAAACCACAGGCTTCTTCCACACCCAGAAGCTCGATGGCCGCTGGTGGATTGTGACGCCCACTGGCGGACTTTTCCTCAGCCGTGGGATCAACTCTGTCAGCCGCATCACAACCCAAGGGGGGAAATCCGCACTCAAAGAGAAATTCAAATCCCAAGAACATTGGACCACGGACACTCACGACATGCTGGCAAAGCACGGATTCAACACGCTCGGCGCATGGTCCACGATTGATCAATCGAAACAGACGGAGGCATGCACACCGCTTCTCTCTTTCATGTCGCGATACGGAAAAATTCGCGGCGGCACCTACCAGAAACCCGGCCACACCGGCTACCCCAAGGATTGTCCATTCATCTTTGATCCCGCCTTCGAGAGCTTCTGCAATGACTACGCAGCGAAAATGATCGAGAACCGCAACGACCCAAGCGTATTGGGATATTTTTCAGACAATGAGCTCCCATGGTCGCACGCAATGTTGGAAAATTATCTATCTCTCCCAAACACCGACCCTGGACACCAAGCTGCCAAAAACTGGCTCGAAGCACGCAAAACCAAAGCATCCTCGCCAACGATCATCACAGATGAGGACCGCGCGGATTTCCTTGCATTCGCCCTAGACCGCTATCTCAGCATCACCCGATCCGCACTGCGCCGACACGCACCAAACCATCTATTTCTCGGCCCCCGCCTCCATGGTTCAGCCATCCGCCAGCCGGAAGTTTTCAAAACTCTTGGCAAGTATGTCGATATCGTCTGCGTGAATTACTACCACGCATGGAGTCCGAGCGCAACTCGCCTTGAAATGTGGAACCGCGAATCCGGAAAACCTGTCATGATCACCGAGTTCTATGCAAAAGCTGGCGACGTGGGACTCACCAACCATGGCGGCGCCGGATGGTTGGTCGAAACCCAAAATGACCGCGGCCTTTTCTATCAAAATTTCACCATCGGCCTCATCGCCAGCCGCGTCTGCGTGGGATGGCATTGGCACCGCTACGCCGACAATGACCCGGACGACAAGAAGGTGGACCCATCCAACCGGGATTCGAACAAAGGCATCGTCAGCAACCGCTACCAGCCCTTCGATGATCTGCTCACTTCGATGAAGACTCTCAACCGGAATACCTACGCGCTCGTCGCACATTTCGATTCGAAAAAACCCTAATTTCCTGAAAATTACCTGCGGCAAGCGGATTTTCTCAATCTCGCCGCTCCCGCCCGGATTCGATCAATCCACTTGCCAGTCACCGCAGCAATGATTGAATCACGGCATGCAGAAAGCCGACCGCGATTTCCTCTACCAACTCCTCGAAACTCCCAGCCCGACTGGTTTTGAAATGCCCGGCCAGCACGTCTGGGCCCAGTGGATCAAGAGCTTTTCCCCCGAAGTCGCTTGCGATGCTTACGGCTCGACATGGGCAAAGCTCCCTGGAAAGTCCGAGCACGTGATCATGCTCGAAGCTCATGCCGACGAGATTGGCTACATGATCAAGCACATTGATGAAAAAGGCTTCCTGCGTATCGACCGCGTCGGCGGCTCGGATGCGGCCACCGCACGCGGCCGGCGCATCACCATTCTTGGCGATCAAGGTCCGGTGTCCGGCATCATCGGCAACACGGCGATCCACCTCCGTCGCGATGAAGCCGGCCAGGAAAAAGCGCCAGCCGTGCATGACCTCTGGGTGGATGTTGGCGCATCGAATGCCGCGGAAGTCACCGCCCTCGGAATCCGTGTGGGACATCCCGCTGTCTATCAGGATGGACCGATGGAGCTGTCAAACAGCAGAATTGTTAGCCGCGCTCTCGACAACCGCATTGGTGGATACATCATCGCACAAGTGCTGAAAGAACTCGCACTCGGCAAGAAAAAGCCGGAGTTCAGCGTTCTTTGTCTCAACGCCGTCCAAGAGGAAATCGGCGGAAATGGCGCGATGATGGCGACTTACCGTCTCAAGCCCGACCTCTGCATCTGCCTCGACGTCACGCATGCGACGGACACTCCAGGCATTGATTCCGCAAAGTTTGGCAGCGTAAAGCTTGGCGGCGGCCCAACCGTCTCTCACGGCACGGCAAATCATCCGCAGCTCGTCAAGCGCATCATTGAAGTGGCGGAGCGCTGCAAAATTCCACTCCAGCATGAAGCAAGCAGTCGCTTCACCGGCACGGACACCGATACGATTTTCACTTCACGCAAAGGGATTCCGAGCGCTCTCATTTCTCTGCCACTCCGCTGCATGCACTCGGTTGTGGAAACCGCCCACCTCGATGACATTTCCAACACCATTCGCCTGCTCGTCGAGCTGATTCTATCCTTGGAAACCACGGACCAGTTTCATCAAAGCTTGCCATGCTAAAGGTTTCGCTCGCACGGGCTTCCCCAACTGATAGACCCCCTCAACCATGGCCATCAACGCCCTTTCAAGCTTCTTCAATGATCCATCCGCATGGCAAGTCATCGCCTCCGGTCTCGCGGAAGGTAAGCTGAGCTCCGTCAGCGGACCGGATGGTAAGCCCGCACTGCGACTGGACTACGATTTCCATGGTGGCGGCGGATTCGTCGTCGCGCGCCGGGAAATTCACTTGGCGCTGCCAGAGACATTTGAAATCGCCTTTCAACTGTGCGGCGCTGGCTTGCCCAATCATTTTGAGTTCAAAGTTGCCGATCTAGCAGGGTCTAATGCCTGGCGCTATCAGAAGCAGGATTTTCAAACGCCAGCCCAGTGGGAAACCTGCCGGATTCGCGAACGGGATCTCCCCTTCGCATGGGGGCCGGCCGGGGGTGGTGCCGCCTCATTGATTGGCGCGGTGGAACTCGTCATCGCCGCTGGCCCTGGGGGAAGCGGCCACATTGCCTTCTCGGAAATCTCGTTGAAGGACGAGACCCTTCATTTGCCAAAATCCGTCATGGCGTCCAGCAGTTTGCCGAACCAAGCACCAGCATCTGTTTTTGAAGGTTCTTCTCCGAGCGGTTGGCAAGCGTCTGCGGAGGACCAACATCCATGGTGGGAAGTCGATTTTGGCTGCGAACAGCGTTTTGGTGGATTGGTGATGGATTGGCCGCCTTTAATGGCACCGCGTGCCTTTGAAATTGAAGTTTCAAACGATCGCCTAACATGGGAAAGGATTCATCAGGCAATCCACGACTGCGGGATGCGAAGTTATATCCCCGCTCCCCGCGCGCAGGCACGCTACCTGCGGATTCATTTCGCCAAACCTGAATCGGCGGCATTGCGCGCCCTGCGCTTGTGCCCGGATGCTTTCTCACAAACTCCTAACGAATTCATACACGCGGTGGCAGCGGACTTCCCGCGAGGATGGTTTCCGCGCTATTGGTATCGCGAACAATCCTACTGGACACCCATCGGCACTCCGGAAGGCAAACGTCGTGGCTTGATCAACGAGGAAGGATTGATTGAGGTGGATGAAGCTGCATTTTCGCTAGAGCCCTTTGTTCTGATCGGTGACCGCTTGGTCACATGGGCGGACGTGGAAACGGAACCGTCTCTGCAAACCGATGGTGCGCCCTTCCCTGTCGTCACGTGGCGCTATGAGGGACTCATCCTAACGATCACACCTTGGATGGACGGCATCCCGGGCGCACAAGTGCTGCGCGCGAACTATCAGGTGGAAACTTCGCTGAGTCAGGAGATCCGTTTGGTCGTCGCGGTCCGACCGTTCCAAGTGAATCCACCATGGCAAGCATTTCGTGACTTAGGCGGCCGGAGCACGGTGCGAGAAATCACCTGCGGCCGCAACGGACTCGCAATTGACTCCCGCCGCATCGAGTCCAGTCACGCTCCCCATGATTTCGGCGCAGCCACTTTTGAGGAAGGCGGCGTGATGGAATTTCTAAGCTGCGGACAATTGCCACCCCGTTCGGAAGTCACCGATACCGCGTGTTTGGCATCCGCAGCGATGGCATGGCAAGTCCCACCTCAGTTGGGTTCCCTCAGCATCACCCTATCCGTCCCCTTTTTTGCAAAATCCACTCGGTTGAAATCCAACAGCTACGAGTCAGCCTTATCCCATTGGCGCAAAACCCTAGCCGATGTTAAGTGGTGTGTGCCCCAAGTGGCCGTGAGCGCCATTGCCTGCTTTCGCACAGCCGCCGCGCATATTCTGATCAATTGTGACGGCCCTGCCATCCAGCCGGGTCCCCGCCGCTACACGCGTTCATGGGTCCGCGACTGCGTCATCATGGGCGCTGCACTCACCAAGGCGCGCCGCCCGGAAGTGCTGCGAAATTTCCTTGTGTGGTATGCGCAGTTTCAGCGGGAGGATGGACACATTCCTTCCGTCGTCGATCGCGATGGTGTGGATGATTTGGTCGAGCACGACAGTCACGGACAATTCATTTGGGGCGTGCGCGAAGCGTTCCGCGCGAATCCAAGCCGCGCATGGCTCGTCTCTCTTTGGGATACGGTGCGGCTGGCGGCGGACCACCTTCTTGAATTGCGGGCACAGCGCATGACAGCTGCATACGCACACGGAGAGCATGCCGCCTGTTATGGATTATTGCCGGAATCCGCAAGCCATGAGGGCTACCTATCACATCCCGTCCATTCATACTGGGACGACTTCTGGGGCATCCGCGGTCTCGAGGCCGCGGCGGAACTCGCACGCTTCCTAGACCAGCCCGCAGATGCGGAACGCTGGCAGGCGGAGTCAGAAAAATTTTTAGGGGATGTCCAAAAATCGATCAGCAAGGTCATTTCCGACCACAAACTTGAATACATCCCTGGCTCCGTCGAGTGGGCGGACTTCGACCCAACAGCCACGGCCAACGCGATTGCGCAGTTGGACTTTGCGGACGATTTGCCACAAGGACCGCTCCACCAAATGTTGGACACTTACCTATCGGGTTTCCGGCGCAAGCACGCGGGCGAAATTCCATGGCTCAACTACACCGCTTATGAAATTCGAATCATCGGTGCCTTCGTGCGACTTGGTAGGCGCGAAGAAGCCCATGAGTTGCTGGATTTCTTTCTATCGGACCGACGCCCGCTGGAGTGGAATCAATGGCCGGAAATCACATGGCGCGACCCGCGCTCGCCTGGCCATCTTGGAGATGTCCCGCACACATGGATCGCTGCGGAATATCTGCTTGCCGTCGCGGCGATGATCGCAAGTGAGCGCGACGGAAACGACAGCATGGTCCTCGCACAAGGGCTTCCATGGTGCTGGATCTCTGCGGCGGACTCAGGCTTCTCAGTGCACGGCTTGATGACACGTTTCGGTCAATTGAATTTCGAGATCTGCGCCGAGGGAACCGCTCTGATCTCCGTTGACGTTGCCGGAATATCGATGCCTGCCGGCGGCTTGTTCATCATGCCGCCGCTACCACCCGGCCACCACATTCTCAAAGCGAGCGATTCGACCGGACTTGAACTTTTTGTCGATTCCAAGGCGGGCTGTGTTACGCTCGTCAAGCTCCCCTGCACACTCACTCTCCTCCTTAGCCAGCCATGAAATCCACCCCTCGTCATTTTCAAATTCACACAAACGGTCACATGCGCAGCTGGGTGATGCCGGACGGATCCGGCGGACTATTCCGGGACTGGGTCGCTCTCACCCGCTTCTCTGAGGCTGACCCGTGCGCTTGCGGTCCGATGCTCTATCTGCGCGAAGGAGAACGCTGGGAACTTGCGGAAAATTCACAGTTTCTTGGCAACCTATCACTAACGATCGAAGTGACGGTGCTCCCGGATGCTGACGTGGAAATACGTAAAATCACGCTACAGAATAGCAGTGATACCCTACGCCACATCGAACTGACGAGCTATGCGGAAGTTTCACTCAACCACCCAATGGGCGATGCCGGCCACCCAGCCTTTTCCAAGCTGTTCGTCCAAACCTCGTTGTCCACCGAAGGCAAAATTTTGTTAGCGCGCCGCCGTCCTCGCGGGCTCAACGAAAATTGGCCTTGGATGGCGCAGACGATGATCGCAGAAAGCGCGGATATTTCGTGGGAAACCAATCGCGCGGTCTTCATCGGTCGAGGACGCTCACCGCAGTCACCCGCCGCCATGGATGCGCCCGGTCCCCTATCCGGTCAAACGGGGAACGTGCTGGACCCCGTGATGGCGTGGCGTTGCCCCATCATTCTGGCTCCCGGAGAATCACAGACCCTGTGGCTGCTCACTGCCGCCGCGCCCGACGAAGCAAGCGTGATGGAGCTCATGCGGAAGTTCGCGCAGGCGCAGGCTTTGAAACAAGTGAGCTTTGTGGAGCGAGTCGCAGAAAATCATGCGCGCATCCTTTCGGAAATCATGTTTGGCCGGAAAAACCATCGAGTTCCCAGTTCACTAGCAGGTTCTGATATTTTGCACCGTTTCCCAAAATCAGCGGATGAACTCCATGTGATAGCGACGGGTTCATGGACGAGTCCTGACACCCTCGAAATTCTATCTGCCATGCCGACGTGGCGTGCGCAAGGGCTTCAAGTTCGACTTGATGTGATCACAAACGAACTTCCGGATGCATTGCCCGAAGGTGTTTTTCACATCGATCCTACAAGCTTTTCCACCGTCGAGATGGAATGGTTCCTGGCTTCCGCAGACTGGGTGGTGGGTGCAGAGCGCCACCCCACAGAGGATGTGCCTATTTCCGTAACACCACGCGTAGAATCATGCGTGCCGGATGCTCTTGCAGACGTCGGCGAGACACTTTCTCATTTCAATGGCTACGGCGGTTTCACGGCGGATGGGCGCGAGTATGTGATCCCACTGCATCTCACAAACGGTCGCCTTCAACTTCCGCCAATGCCTTGGGTGAACGTGCTGGCGAACCCAAATTTCGGCTGCATCATCAGCGAGCGCGGCGCTGGCTACACTTGGGCGCGAAACAGTCAGGCGAACCGACTCACGCCTTGGTCGAATGATCCGATCCGTGACCCGCACGGCGAGGCGCTTTACCTGATGGACGAGGACTCCCGGCGCTTGTGGTCACCCTTGCCTGGTCCTTGCGACCCGCTGTCGCCATTTGTCGTACGCCATGGGTTTGGACGCAGTCACTTCTCTTCAACCGTTGGAGAAATTTCCCAATCGGTCGAGTGTCTTGTTCCGCCAGAAGATCCTGTGAAGTTGCTAACCATAAAACTGGTCAATCAAGGCACGCAAACGCGCAAATTGCGCTTCTCCGCGTTTCAGTCGCTCGTGCTTTGTTCCACTCCAGACCGTCACCACGCCACCCTCGCATGGACAGACAGTCATGGCACACAACACGCAGTCAATCCGCGCGCTGGCGACTTTTCCGGCGGTCGGGCTTTCTCACAAGTCATGCTCCGGGGCGCACCCGTGAAGCGGGAAAGCTCCTGCAATTCCTCAAGCACATTTCTCGGCAGCGGCGGACTCACAGCACCATCCGCCATGCTGTGCGACGAGCTAACATCCACACCCCGCGGTTTTGGCAGAGATGCCTGTTTCGCCAGATGCGTCAGCTTTGAGCTAGCACCCGGCGCGGAAGTCGAAATTTTAGT
Organism: Verrucomicrobiota bacterium; assembly: GCA_041182265.1. Taxonomy (GTDB): domain Bacteria; phylum Verrucomicrobiota; class Verrucomicrobiia; order Verrucomicrobiales; family Akkermansiaceae; genus Luteolibacter. The sequence continues at coordinate 13,167 of JBEGOB010000095.1, forward strand.
CACTCTCGGAGAAGCAATGTCTGAGAAGCAAGAGAATGACTTGATCGCACGCTACAACCTCGATTCCGCATTCGAAGAAACAAGCCGCATCACCACCGACTACTGGGAGGAAATGCTGAATCACGTGCGAGTGAAAACACCTTTGCCCGAAGTTGATCTCATGGTGAATGGCTGGTTGTTGTATCAAAATTTAGCGTGTCGCATTTGGGGACGTAGCGCATTCTACCAATCCGGTGGAGCCTTTGGTTTCCGCGACCAACTGCAAGATTCCGGCGCGCTGGCTGCGATTCACCCGGAGTTGATGCGTGCACAAATCCTGGTGCACACCGCACAGCAATTTCCCGAGGGCGATGTGACGCATTGGTGGCATCCGGAACCAATGAACCGTGGCATGCGAACCAAATTTTCCGACGACTTGCTGTGGTTGCCGTACTTGACTGACCACTATGTGCAAGTCACCGGTGATCAAAGTGTCTTTGATGAAATTCGCCCATTCATTGATGGTCCCTTGCTCGGCCCTGACGAAGACGAGGAATACATGAAGCCCAGCATTTCCCAGCGAACCGCCAGCGTTTTCGAGCATTGCTGCCTCGCCATCGACCGCTCGCTCACCCAGGGCGAGCACGGTTTGCCACTGATGGGAATCGGTGACTGGAACGATGGCATGAGCCGCATCGGCCGTGAAGGCCGCGGGGAAAGTGTGTGGATGGGATTCTTTCTCTTCACGATTCTAAACCGTTGGATCCCACTCTGCAAGGCACGCGGCGAGAGCTTACGCGTCGAGGTCTATACGGCATACCGTGAAGATCTGCTCGCTGCAATCAACTCAGCTGGCTGGGATGGCGAATGGTATCGGCGTGCTTATTATGATGACGGAACTCCGCTTGGAACCCACACGGACGACGAGTGTCGCATCGATGCACTTGCCCAAGCATGGGCAGTGATTTCCAAGGCAGCCCCCACGGATCTCGCCGAAAAAGCCCTCGACTCACTGACACGAGACTTGGTCGATGAGGAGCACGGCATCATCCGCTTGCTGCATCCACCCTTCGTCAACACACCCCATGATCCAGGCTATATCAAAGGCTACGTCGCGGGTGTCCGTGAGAACGGTGGACAATACACGCACGCCGCCTGCTGGGTCATCCGCGCCATGGCGGAGGCGGGCCGCAGAGATGATGCCGCACGTCTTTTGCAACGCTTGAGCCCTATCTGGCAATCGCGCGATGCGGAGGCGGTCAACACCTATCAGGTCGAACCCTACGTGGTGGCGGCGGATATTTATGGCGCCACCCCTCACATCGGGCGCGGTGGATGGACTTGGTACACGGGATCCGCCGGATGGATGTTCCGTGTCGCCTTGGAATCTGTGCTCGGATTCCGAATTGAGAATGGCGACACGATGGTCCTTGATCCACGCGTGCCGGATGATTGGCCCGGGTTTTCCATCGATTTCAAAACAATTTCCGGACGGACTCGCTATCGAATTGAAGTCAACATCCCGGATGGCAACGCCTCTCAAGTGCTTCGCATTTCGCTCAACGGCGAGTCGCTTGCTCCAGAGGCTGGCGTGGCGCGCTGGCCGATGCTCGATGACGGGAAGTCACATACACTGCGAATCACTCTCGGTGCCTAACCGAGTAAAAAACACCCTAACTGAGCGCCCACGAACCGTCTGGACGAATGTCCAAAGTCGCGTCGTAACGGAGATGAGATTCCCCGTTTTTCGCCATCACCACGACGCCTGTGCCCTGCTCCGAGAGCATTTCAAGAATCGTCGCGATCTGCGTTTCCGGCAGGGAACTTCCCGGACGATCCAGGAAAACGAAAACCGGCTTGGCAATGAGAATTCGGGAAATCGAGAGCAAATGTTGTTCGCTGATCGAAAGTAAATTGTCCCAGTCCTGATCGGTATCAAGACCATTGGCACGGGCAACGACGTCGTCGATTTCCAATCGGCGGAGAATTTCCATGATCGTATCGTCCGATGTGAGTGCCTCACGCCCCGTGCGGAGCAGTGCTTCGCGGAGAGTGCCTGGCGGCAAATACGGACGCTCGGGGAGAAATAAAATTTCATCGAGCCCAGGACGAGTCACCTCGCCACCCCCACAGTCCCAAACTCCGGCGGTTGCGCGAAAGAGTGCGACTTTCGGCGCATCATCCTTGGCTGTCACGAGCAAGCGCATGCCCCGTGAACTCTCCATATTCAGTCCACAGATCAGGAGTCGTGACTTGTCCGCTGAGCGCAAGGTCACGTTTCGATAGACCACATGATCCGGTTCCTCGGCTAACCGAATCGTGCAGGGAGTCTCGCGCTGAGATTTTTCAATACCCTCACTGAGCGAATGCAAGCGGGCCGTCACCGCTGTGAACGCGGAAATCGACTGGAATTGCGTCACAATCAATGAAAATGCCCCAAGCAACGTCGAGAAGGCCATGGTGGATTGAGTGATCACACCAAACTCCTCTTTGCCTAAAATAAACAACGGCGCGATGATCAGCGCAGGGATGATTTGAATGAAGTAATTGTAACCGTTGGTGAAAAATCCAAGATTGCGATTGATCCGAATCAGCCGTCGAAAATTCGTTGTGAGCGCATTGAGGCGAAGATTAAGGCGAGCGGTGAAGCGCCCCTCACGATGTGCGAGGGCGATGGACTCCGCATTTTCCCGGACGTGGATCAGGTCTGAACGGAAATCAGCCTCCATATCCAACTGGTTGTAATTCAAGCGAATCAGCGGTTTTCCAAGGAAAATTGCCAAGGCTGAACCGAGAACAGCGTAGGCCACCGCCACCCCAAACAACAAGGGGCTGATGCTCCAAAGAACCCCGGAAAACGAAAGCGCGGTCAGCGAACCATTCACAATCAACAGCGTGAAAGACAGCGTCGTCGTGGTAAAAGCACGGACATCGTCGGAAATCCGCTGGTCCGGATTGGCTACGCCGCTTGCTGCATCCAAGCGATAATAGGTCCGATCCCGCAGATACGCTTCGGTCAATTTCCGGGTGAGTTGCTCGCGCCAAAGAATTCCCAAGCGCTCTTCCGTGAAACGATAGAACACCGCAACCACGGTGGAACCCACGAAAACCGCTGCGTAAAGCAGCGCTTGGAACTGAAATTCCGACATGTTGCGCTTTTCAATCGCCGACATGAAATCGCGCCCTACATAGCTATTCACCACGTTCAAGCCATTGATCCCGAACATCAAAAGCAGCAAAGTCCCTGCGAAGGCAATGGCCCGCGGCCCTTCTTTGGACTTCACAAGCATCATCAAAACACTGCGGAATCGCTTCAGCGTGGTGCGGATGATATGAATCTTCTCAAGGTACATTCGGGGCGGAGGACGAGATTTACTTGCCGGTGGAGATGAAAATTTCCGGCATTCTCACACGGCGGAATGACAAAATCCGCCACGAATAGCAAAGGGAATTCTTCTTATTTCATGGAATTTCGTCGCCAAAAACATCGCTCTTGCCGGGATCTGCATCAAAACCGTCACCGATCCATCCTAGTCTCCATAGGGCATTCAGCAGAAAGTCTGGGCAAGTCATCCGCAACATCAGATCAAGCGGTTCTACGCAAACCACTTGCGAGTTCCACCTGCTGGCACGGTGACTGCTAAACTAACATTGCATCCTAAACATATTATGAACATCACCCCAGAATACCACGCTCCCTACCCTGATCTCTCTACCGTGCCGTCCGAGCTGTCGTTTGCAGACATCTGGGACGGCGAAGCGGTGTCGGAGCTCATTCGGTCCAAGTGCAATGATGGAGAAACCCCGGCCTTCCTATTTATCGGGAGAAAGGAAAATCTTCTGCTCAAGGACCATTTGGCTGAAGCCTTCGGAGAGGAGTCGGTCGTAACCCTCCACGATACCTATTACATGGGACTCAAGGTCGTGACCATCGACTGCGAAAGTTTCATCAGCACCGGCGGCCGCAAGACCATGCGGACGCTCCAAGACCCAATGTCACGCCGTCCTGCATGGCGCGACCGCGAAACAGAGGCCCTTTGGCAGTTCCGTATCTGACACCCGCTTGGGACCCCCGCTCTTCCTCATTTGAAGGAGGAGCGGGCGTCTCAAGCCCCTTGTCAGATGGTGCTTCCAGAACTTCCCCCCCAGATTGAAAATCAGAATCCACTCCTTGAGGCTCGCATCATGAGCCTCAAGCGAGTGGATTTTGAGGTTGGTGGCCAGACCATTCGTGTCTAGCCTCGCAGGCAGCTCACCCCACTCTCATGCTCGCCTTTTCTTCTTGTTGGAACAACAGCCGCCACACGGACGGCGAGTCGATGATTGAGGAAATCGTCGATCTGGGATTCACCAACATCGAGTTGTCTCACGGAATGACGATCACGAAGCTGCCGGGAATTCAAAGGGCACATACGCGTGGAATTTTCACCTGCGCTGGAGTTCACAATTATTTCCCATCGCCCGTCGAGGTGATGATCGACGCCCCGGACGCCTATGAATTCACCTCGCACCGTCCCTTCGACCGACAACGTGCGATGGACATGACCTTGCGCACTCTCGATCTCGCCGCTGAGTTTGGCGCCCAATATCTCGTGCTCCACATGGGCTCGGTGCCCATGAATCCTAAAAAGTTCACCAAACCCCTCACCGCCATGGTCGCGCAGGGACAGCAGCACACGCCCGATTACGTGAAGGCCAAGCTCGCGTTCGTGAAGAAGCGTGAAAAAATCGCTCCTCTTTATTTCAGCCGCGCTCTCGAAGCCCTCAGCACTCTCGCCGAGCGAGCCGCCGAGCTTGGCGTCAAGTTGGCCATCGAGTCACGCTCGCGCTTCGAAGACATGCCGACCGAGCGCGAGATGATTTCCCTGCAAAGCCACTTCGCAGACAATCCGTGGGTTGGATACTGGCACGACTTCGGCCATGTCCAACTGAAACACAATCTCGGACTGCTCGATCATCTGGAGTGGCTTGAAAAAATTTCACCGCACCTGATCGGCGGCCACGTGCACGACGTCCAATGGCCAGCGCGCGATCACCGGACACCTTTCAGTGGTATGCTTGACTACGCGCCCTTGCTCAAGCTTTTTCCTGAAAACTGCCCGCTCATCTGGGAACTCAGCCCAACCCGCGAAGCCGCGGAAATTCGCGAAGCCTTGATCCGATGGAAACACGAATTTCCCGAGCGCAGCATCTAATCATTGCGCCCATCGGAAACGGCCGGACCTTCTCCCACCATCACCCCATCAGCCGCACGCTCCTCCGGGCTTGGCTCGTAGGATTTGTCGGCGGTGAAAAGCAGTCGATCAAGCATCGCCCCATCTTCGCACATCCAAATGCTGAAAAGATAACTACCCGCTTTATCAACCTCGAAGACCGGCGAGCGGCTCCAAGTGTAGCGGCCATGTCCGGTGATTAGATGAGTCCCCCAATCCGCAGGCTTCAGGTCGAGCCCGGCATGAATCGATCTTCCACCATCATTGTTTCCGTTGCCCCGAACCCATAGGTAATAACTGCCGGGCTTTTCAAAACGCACGGCATAGTCCATCCGCGCTGCCGTCGGGGTGAACGGCTCGTGCACGACACCTCGATCAGGCACCGCCATGTATCCCTCACCAGCGAAACCCGCGATGTCGGATTGCTTCTCCCAGAGAGTTGTTCGATCCGCCGCAGGAAGCGACGCGAAAGTGTCTTCCGCTTCAAGAACAGCGGGTGCGCTCCGGCCAATCGTTAGCACGCGTGTTTCTTTGGAAAACCCAGCCGACCTGATAGGCGCGGAAAATTTCGTTTCGTTGCCACCTTGGTCACGCATCTTCACACGATATCGCATGGGCTTGGATGCCGTGCGATTCTCTATCCGAACGGTGGTTTCCCCGATCCACCCGCTGTTCCACTTTCCTCCCTCTTCCTCGAACAAATACTCCACCTTACCGAGTGGGTCTGCGCCGGAACTGGCAGTCATGATGAGAGAATAAGGCGAGGTGAACAACGGCGGCATTTCAAACACAGCTGGATTCGGCGTGGGTGGAACTGAATCCAGTAAAGCCACCGAATGAACGGTGAACCGGCCGATCGCTCCTCCGAAATAATTTCCATGAATCCCCCGGCCGAGATAGCATTGAGTGGCGCGTATGTCTTGCGGACGCAGCGTCATATCAGTTTTCTCTCCAAGCTTCACGCCGTTCAGATAGATGCTGAATTTAGCACCTTCCACCATGATTTGCACCGTGCTCCTCACTCCTTTCTTCAAAGCCGGAGCCGTGATGGATTCCACCACATTCCCCTTTTGAATCGCGCACACCATCCGACCGTTCTTGGAAGGGATCAGCCCGAACATGTCGCCATTCGCGGCGGAAAACTCAAAAATCCTCGCGTTTTCGGCAGCTCCATCCCACACCACCTCAACCGTGTAAGTGCAATCCGCCATGTCTGCTAGATCGTCCTGCAACTCCACGAATTGATCTTTGCCGTTCAGCAGCAAGTCGCCGTCAGCAACGCTGGCACCGTTGATCAAGTATCCCCAAGTCGCGCCAAAGTCATCACGAGCCATCCAGCCATGCTTGTTTTTGAAATCGTAATCGGCGTAAAGTCCGCCGAACTCTTCGTCCTCCTCACCCGGGTTTTTCCCTTGGCCCCAGCTCCATGTGAACCATTTGCCTTTGTTGATTTCATTCCCCTTGGCATAAAATCCGTCGATCATTGCCGAGCCGCTTTGATTGCCACCATAGATCGAGGAAATGCCTTTGACGACCACCTGACCGGAACACGTCTTCCCCGTCTCGATGACCGCGTGCTCGAGGATTTTCGCCTGATCCGTGACCGTGGTCGCCCCCTTGACGACGGCGTAGTCCCGGACTTTGGCTCGTCCTGAAAGGGTCGAATTCCCGCTCACCAAGGCGTGCCCCGAGACGAGTGCCTGATCCATCACCGTGGAATCCCTCACCACTGCATAATCCTCAATGCGAGCGCCACCCAACACTTTGGAATTTCCTAACACTCTTGCATGCGGCCCCACAAACGCGGACGGATCCACTTTCGCAGTGTCTTCCACGAGACCACCCCCATTTTGATGCGGCCTACTACCTTCGACCTGCGGGCGCTCCGCCTCAATCGCACAAAATGGTTCACACCCTGATAGCTTCACCTTGTAGGGAAAAGGTTCCTGTTCGAACGAGCGGAAATCCCCAGTCATCGGAATCTCAAGAATGTTGGATGGCGTCGCGCACACCACCAGAAACAACTCCTTGAGCTCGGTGGATGCCTGGAAATCCTGCACTTCGCCCGGCGAGAAAACCTCTCCATAGACAGGTTTCCCATTCACATCCACGCCGACGAACGCAGCCCGCCAATCGCCGCCTCGCTTGGCATCCATATACCCATTCAGCACCGCCGTGAGCTTGCCTGGCCTAAACTTCAATGGGCAAATATTCCACCCGAACTGCTGCGGTGCCTGCTGCTTGGGAACTCTCCACCATTGCGGCTCATAGGAAATAGGCTCTAGCCGCACTCGCGACCTCAGAAGTCTTTGCTCGATGTCGCTGCGGTTTTCCTGAGCGGTCTTGAGGTATAGATTCTCCGACGATTCCTGCGGATCTTGATAATTTTCCCCGGGCTTGAACGCTTTGAACGTCTGGTAATCCCAAGTGACATTCCGCATCGCCATCCGCGTGAATTCATCGGCTAGAGAGCGATCCGCGTATGGATTGATCCGCTCAAAAGTGAGCCATGGGTAAGGTGTCGGATTGGCGGCGTCCGGTCCATCATACCAAAGTTTTGAAATGAACATCGGACCGTATTCAGGAGTCTGCGCCAAGTGCTCGAACATCGTCCGATCATGATAGTAGGTTCTGCCACTCGCGGGAAATGCGGAGGCCTCGGCCATGATGACTGGAACCGTTTGATAGACTCCGATATAGGTTTGCGGAAAATTCGCATGCACCTCCCAGTAGTTGCCAGCCATATTGCCCGTCATGACTTGCCAGCCGTGCACCAATTCGTGTGGATTGATGAACCCCGCCTCTTGGCAGGCCCAGCCGAAATGCTCATCATAGCCCATCCAGCTGCCTTGGGACGGCTGGATCGGCACCTTGTATTTGACGCCGTCTCCGCGTTCCTCCGGCCGCACACTCACCACGGATGAACGCAGCGCCAAGCGCTCGGAATAAGTGTGATACGCAAGCTCCGCCAATTCAAACATTTCAGGCAGACGCTTTTCGAACTGCTCACGCTGCTGAGGCGTCCATGCCTTCATTTCCTCTTGATCCACGGCATGCCGAAAATGCGCGGATTCCTGAATCCACCATGTGTCAGGCTCGGTTCGCCACCAATTGTGCATCTCCGTGCCGAGGAGGACACCGCCTTTGAAGTTATGCACGATTTCCTCTTCGCTCATGGTTGCGTCATGCAGGCGCACTGCTGCAAGCTCTCCCTTGAACGAAGTCATATCAGGATTGTAAGCGCCTAGAACCATCACATGCCCTTCTTGCACAAGCATCCTGCGAGGAATCCCCGCAATCTTCACACCGTCCAAATACCAGTTTTCCTGCTGCCCGGTGCAATTGACCACAAGGTGCCGCCACTGACTTGAGCCCTTGAAATCAGGCGGAAAGACGAGCGGTGCGGAAGACTCCCGACCATCGATCGATTGCCAAAAAAGAATCACTTCACCTGGTTTCGGGCTCTCCGCACGCAGCCAAACTTCAAGCGCCATTGTGCCGGACTCGAGAATTTTCCGCTCAATCGGAATGTTGCCCTTGAGGAAGTCATCGCCGTCGAAGTGAACCGCCCGAACCTGATCTACAGTCACCGCATTCGGATATCTCAGTTCGCGTTCTTCGAAAGATGTTTGAAATCCAAAATGCCCGAAATTCCCTCCAACTTTAGTTCCGCCTGCGCCGCCACCTGAGTAGCCGCAGTTGTACCAATTCAAGGCAGTTTCTGTTTGATAGCTCCGCGACAGCATAAACTCCGCGTGTAGATCAATCGAAAGTCGTCCAGCGACCGCCAGCTCGCCGATCGGCTTCTGAGTGACGAGTGAGACCTCCTTTTCCAAAGCCATAGAGATTCCCGCAAGCCCAAGCAGACTCAGGATCGAGGTAAATTTCGAAATTCGCGGAGTCTTCATGCGTGGGTTTTTGACGGCTTGTCCATCGGGCAAATACCGCCAAGCCGCAGCCAGTAGAGCACTGAATGCTAGGATGTCGAGCTGGAGATAAGTGCCAAAACTGGCCCAAATGGACTTCGCCAGCCACCCACAAATCGGCAGACGAGTGGGCACGCCGAGGCCAACCACGCCCTACCGGGCCACATCCACCGGTAGGGCCGGATCCGGCCCTGGTCCGCCCACTCCACCCTCTCCCGCCGGAGGCTAATCTTCCTCTTCCCCATCCGCACCGCCATACAGCGGACAAGTCGGCGCGGCGAGGCCGACCACGCCCTACCGGGCATCAACCACCGGATAGAGGTAGGAACGGCGCATTGAGTTGCGCCGCTCCCCCCTCCGAACCGTGCTTGCAGATCTCCCGCACACGGCTCTCCAGTCAGTGGTTTGCTCCTTGTCGGAGACTGGTG
>JBEGOB010000096.1:0-3683 GCA_041182265.1 Verrucomicrobiota bacterium
CCACTTTCTCTTTTGTCCCCCTTCGTGACCCGCCCCCATATTCACGCGGCTGGTGCGGTGACAGCGCAAGCAATCAACGAGAACTAACCATTCCATCCACCCTGAAAACAAAAGCATGAAAGCAAAATGAAAAGATACGGATCCACTGCGCTGCCACGCTTGGTCGTTGGAGCGCTCGCCCTCGCGGCGACTCACGCGCTCATCACCTCCACCTCCGCCTCCGTAACCATGGTCCAAGCGAACGAGGGCATCGAGATGACGCGTTGGGCCGTCCGCATGGCGAGTGACCGGAAATTGCTGGCACCGAAGCAATTCGAGTTCAGCGCGCTCCAGCTCAATGAATGCGGCCGGATGGTCGGCGGCTGGTTGAAAAGCCGGACCTCGACAAATCCTCCATGCTGATTCACACTTTCCTCATGATTTTCAGTGCCGTTATTACCGAAGCCGAAGAAGGCGGCTACGTGGCCTTCAATCCCGAAACGGGAACCACCACGCAGGGCGAGACCTTTGATGAGGCCGTAAGCAATCTGCGCGAGGCCACTGAGCTGTATCTGGAGGTTTTCCCGATGAAGTCGAAGGCACCTGCGGTCTTAACCTGTTTTGAAGTTTCCCATGCCCAAGTTGCCGGTTGTTAGCGGGAAGGAATGTCGCAAGGCGTTCGGCAAGCTCGGCTTTGAAGAAGCCCGCCAACGCGGCAGCCATGTGGTGATGAAGCGGGATGAGGCCGGTTGCGTGGTGCCCATGCATGCCGAGATCAAAATCGGCACGCTTTCCGGCATCCTGAAACAGGCGGGCGTGAGCGTGGAGGAGTTCATCGAGGCGCTGGGAAGGTAAAATCCCACAACAACCTGCATCCGCAAGTCTGCTCGCTGGAAAATGTGATGGCCGCCGTCCGCTTCCACGCCTGCCGGAAAGGCCAAGGCACCCACGCCGGACTGCGCCATTGCGCGGAATTCTCCCGCCGCTTCCCCTGCGTCCTCGAGTGCCATCGTAAAAGTTGCCTGTCCCGTGGGAAGCCTCTTGTCCGCAGGATGGATGGTGCAGGTTTTACATGGCTGAGGGGCGTCTTCTGAAGAAACCAATTTACAAGCTGGGGGGGAGGCAAGCGTCAGCAGCTGCTTATGAAGACAGCCCATTCCCTATTCCTCCTCACCGTGCTGGCCCTGCCCGCTACCGCCACCGTCACCATCGACTACATCTCCGTCGGCAATCCCGGCAACGCCGCAGACAGCACTGGCTATGGTGCGGTGACCTACGCCTACCAGATCGGCAAATACGAGGTCACCAACGCCCAATACACAGCCTTCCTCAATGCTGTGGATCCCGACGGTGCAAATACAAACGGTATCTAGAATTCCAATATGGGCAGCGGTGCGCGTGGCGGCATCACCTACACCGCAGCCGCGGCCAGCGGCGCGAAATACACCATCCGCACCAGCATGGGCGACAAACCGGTGAACTACGTGAGCTGGTATGACGCTGCACGTTTCACCAACTGGCTGGGCAACGGCCAAGGCAGCGGCAGCACCGAGACCGGAGACATCTCCAAGCCCGGCGCGAACGTGGCGAACTACGCTGGCGGCGCGGATTGGAATGCTCAGGACGGTAACGTGACGACGGTGGGCAGCGCGGCGGCGAATAATTATTTCGGCAAGGTTGATATGGCAGGGAACGTCTTCGAATGGAATGACGCGGTGATATCCGACACGCAGCACGTGATGCGCGGGGGCGGGTATGGGTATGGCCTTCCCGATTTCAACCTGCGTGCATCCTCCCGCGGCCCCCCCCGCACGCTCGAGCTCGACGGCATCGGGTTCCGTGTCGCCAGTGTCACTGAACCAAGCGCGCTACTCCTGACGATGCTCGCCAGCGGAGTGATGCTGCTCCGCCCGAAGCGCTGATTGCGCATCCCAACTCTCATTTCATTCATATCAAGGCGGACCTTCGGGTCCGTCTTTTTTTGTGGCGCGATCCCCCGTTGAGACCCGTGCCCGAGGGTGAACTCGCTCCTCCTGGCTGACTGAAGGCCTGTTCCTTGGTCATGTTCCACCCTCAATTGGCGTTCCCCCACACCGCCTCCGGCGTACCCCGAAAACACCCCACTTCTTCTCTTTTTTCACTCGCACGCGGCCCCTACTCTCTTCGCTGACTTATGAAGAGCCGTAACATCCGACCTCACCCGTCACCCCAACCCATCCGTTGTCTGTCAGCCCCACGCACGGCGTTCCTTGCGCTCGTCTGCGGTGGCGCCCTGCTGGGCTCGGCACAGGCTGCCATCCGCAGCAAATCCGGGACCACCCTCAATATTGACCTCAACGTCGCCAACCAGATGGTCACGGTAATTTCCACCGGCACCACCTACACCTTCACTCTCAGCGGTGCGAACCTGGAATACACCTACACCCGTAGTAGCGCGGCAAAGGACAACGGCGTGAGCTACCAAATCGAGTGGAGTGAAACCCTCGAAGCCGGCAGTTGGAGCACGGAAACGGTGACCCAACAAATCACCTCCACCCAGGGAGCGCTGGAAACCGTGAAAGCGAGCGCGCCGAAGGGAACCAGCGGCAAACGCTTCCTACGCCTGCGGGTGAGCGCAGCAGCCGGCAATTGACCGGACCACTTCCGAACCCCCAACCGATCCTTTCACCCAAACCGCTCCAGCCATTTCATCCCTCACCCCTTCAACCGAAGATTTAATGCACCCATGATCGCTTCATCCCTCACAAATTTCCTCCATTCCCCCCACAAGGCCTGCCTGCTGGTTTCCGGCGCCGTGGCCGCATTCCTGGCCTCCGCGCTCCCTTCGCACGCCCAGCCTCAGGACGCTGTAATCCAGGCTAGTTACGCCTCCACAAGCCAGGTCAAAGCAGGCGTGATCAGTGGCACGAATTTCACGATCGGCACGGTCGGCACGACCTCTGGCTTGTGGCAGGAAATTTACACAGGCATCGGTGGGGATGCCGTTTCCAGCCTCACCTCAAGCGCAAAATTTCCGAACTCCCCGGATTCCAAAGCCAGAATTACGAGCGCTGCCTCGACCACCAACTATGGCGATTTCTACGGCCAGCGCTGGACTGGTTGGATCACTCCCGCCGTCACCGGAAACTATCGCTTCTACCTCGCGTCCGACGACAGTTCGGAGATCTGGCTCGGCACCGGTGACCAGCCCGCCTCGGCGGTGCGCATTCTCGAGCTTTCCGGCTGGACCAATGAAAAACAGTGGAGCGCCCGCTCACCCAGCGCATGGAAGTCCCTCACAGCGGGTGTCCGTTATTACATCGAGGTCCGCCACAAGGAAAACAACGTCGGCGATCACTGCGCGTTGGCTTGGCAGCGTCAGGGCGATAGCGCGCCGGCCGACGGCAGCGGGCAAATTCCCGGTAGTTTTCTCTCCCACCGCACAAGCGGAGCCAACACCTCGGCGAACAACTGGCCTTCTCTGGAAGGCCCTGACAAAGCGGTGGACGGCGACCCTACAACCAGATTCCTCCTGTTCAGCAACACCAACGCTGGTCTGATCCTCAGCCCGTCCAACTCGACCCTGGCTTTCAACCAGCTCTCATTCTACACCGCGAACAATGCCTCCGAGCGCGATCCTGCGAGCTATGTGATCTATGGATCCAACACTGAGCTACAGGGCAGCTCCGGGACGAATCTTCCCCTATCCGGTCTCACCCAGATAG
>JBEGOB010000097.1:0-6677 GCA_041182265.1 Verrucomicrobiota bacterium
GTGCTTCCCATCGCGGTTTGGTGGAGGATCGAGGCTCCGTTTTGTGGGATTTGGACGCGGCAGAACACGCCGTTGTGCTTGCCGATCGCGGCGTCCGGGGCGACGGCGATGGGGAAATTCAGCTCAGTTTGGTCCTTGGTGAAAGTTTGCGGTGGGCAGGTGGCGCCGTGCGGGAGGCCGATCAGCTCGACGGTGGCGGCTCCCTCGAAGGGCTGGAGCGTCTCGATTTTCGCGGGCATGACGGTGGCTTTTCCGGACTCGGTGGCGGCGAGGTCGAGGCTGATGGAGACGTAGGGTTCCGCGAGGGTGAGCGGGGTGAGGGCGGAGGAAACGAGCACGGGGCCCTCGGCGGTGGGGGCTTCCGCGAGGACGCAGACTTGCCAAGTGGCGCTGGCGGCATCGGCGTTGGCATTGAGCTCGTAAAGCGCCTCGGAGGCGTTTCCGGGAATCTCGATGTTGACGGGGCCGCTGATGCCGGGCGGGTTCCAGAGGAAGCGGACGGTGATGGTCTCGGTGTAGCCGGGGCTGCGTGTGGCGATGACTTTGAGGGCGAGAGTGCCGTTTTTTACGATCGGGACCGGGGCGGCGATGAGGTCGATTTTGAAGGGAGCCTCGGTGGTGACTGCGGTGGCGATGCGGTCAAAGCTTGCGGAGTGGTAGGGCCCTTGGTTGTTGATGTCGATGTGGTGGATGGTGTCGGTGAGCGTGCCGACGAGTGGCGGTGCGTCGCCGGCGGAGCGGACGAGAAATTCGTGGAGTCCGCCGGCGATGGGGGCGTCTGGCGCGGCTTCGAGGACGATGGGGAAGGCGGTGATGGCCTTGGCGATGGGGGCGCTGTGCAGCGTGACGCCGGCGGGGAGTGAGCTGGCGTGGAAGGTGGCGTCGCAGGCGATATTTTCCCGCGTGAGGTTGATGAGGGCTGCGTAGCGATTTCCGCGAGGCACGGGGAAGGTCTTCCATTTCTGGGTGTTCACGCGCTCGACGGTGGGCAGGGTGGCGGAGATGGCGCGTGATTTTTCGGCGATTTCAACGCGGTAAGTGAAGTCTGGCCCGGTGCGTGCGAGCTGGTCGCGGACGCTGAGATGGTAGTCTGCATCTGCGGGGCAAGTCCAGGTGAGCGTGCTGTCGGGCGAGCCTTGGTCGTCGTTGTTGGCGAGTTGTTTTGCGCCGTTTTGGTGGATGGAGAGAACAGAGTCCAGCGGCGAGCGGTGGCTGCGGGCGAGCACGCGGATGACGAGTTCCTGGCCTTTTTTCGCGGGGAAAACGAACCAGTCCGCCGGCGCGTCGGCATCCAGCACGCCATGGATCGCCGCAGGGATGGCGGGGACGCGGGTGGCCTTGCTGGGTTCGTGATTTGGCGGGATTTCCCGGATGGTTTCCAGCGGCGAGACGGTGATCCAATGGGGTGAGGGGGCGGACAATCCGTCATGCAGCGGGAAAATCGGGAAGCGTGGCGTGGGAACGGGCGGCAGGGTGATGCTCTGTTGGATCGGCCCGGATGGATCGCCGACGAAGGTGAATTCCACGACTTCGCCGGGTTTTCCGCCACTTGGGAAGACGGCTTTGGGGCGTGGGAAGCTGCCGATGTGGAGGCGGTATTGGCAATTTTCATTGCCCTCGTAGGCGGCCTCGTGAATCAGGATTCGGTAGTCGCCATCCTCGGGGGCGATGATCGAGGCGAAGGTGTCGTTGCGGAGAAGCGCGGTGTCGTCGATGGACGCCATTTCAAATTTCCGGGGATCGAGAATCGCAACATACGCGTCGAACATTGTGCGGCCGAGGCGCATGGCTTCGACCTCGACGGAGAGGCGTTGGCCTTTTTTGACGTGGCAGATGTAATAGTCGTCATCCTCGGATTTTGAGACGCCCTCGAGGGTCGAGTTCAGCTCGATGCGCTGGGCTTGGTCGAAGCGGTCGTTGGGTTCGGCTTCGGCGATGTTTGGGAATTGGCCGACCCAGAAAGAGCGGAGTTCGGAGAGTCCGCCGGGGGAGCGGAGGCGGATTGAGTGCTCGCCGAGGGCTGCGTCCGGGGCGATGGTGAATTTCGCGACGGCGTGTTGCGGGCTGCGGATCTCGATGTTTGAAAGCGCGATTCCAGGTTGATAGAAAATCGCTTCCGAGATGTCGCCGAGGCGCTCGCCGTGGAAATTCACCACACATTCCGAGCCGCGTTGGCCGCCGCGCGGGTTGATGAGGTGGAGGACGGGCGTGAAGGCGGAGAGCGGGATGAGCGATGCGAGCAGGAGGGTGAAAATGGCACGCATTTTCCGATCAGGCTTTCTTGGCGAGGAGCGAGTCGAGCACTTCACCGCCGTCCACGATCTCGATGGGGCGGTTCCCGGGAGACATCAGTTCGGAGTCCGAGTTGATGCCGATTTGGTGATAGATGGTGGTGGCGAGGTCAGCCACGCCGACGCCGTCGGTGTCCACCTCGCCGCCGAGAGAGTCGGAAGCGCCATGGACATAGCCTTGTTTCATGCCGCCGCCAGCGAGCATGGTTGAGAAGACGCGGGGCCAGTGGTCGCGGCCGCCGGTGGGGTTGATTTTCGGGGTGCGGCCGAACTCGGTGGTGACCATGACGAGCGTGGAATCCAGCATGCCGCGGCGGTCGAGATCGCGGATGAGAGCGGCGATCGCCTTGTCGGCGGGTGGGAGTTCGCGCTGGATGCCGGCTTTGAGATTGTCGTGGTGGTCCCAAGCGCCAGCGGTGAGCGAGACGAAGCGGACGCCGCTCTCGATGAGGCGGCGGGCGAGCAGCATGCGTTGGCCCGGGGCGCTACGGCCGTATTCGTCCTTGAGGGCGTCCGGTTCGGATTTCAGGTCGAAGGCTTCGCGGGCTTTTTGAGAGGAGATGAGTTTGTAGGCGTGTTGATAGAACGCGTCCATCGAGTCGATGGCATCCGAGTTTTCAAGCGAGCGGAAATGGTGGTCCACGGTTTCGAGGAGCGAGCGTCGGCGTGAGAAGCGCGCGTCATCGACATTTTTCGGCAGGTTGAGATCGCGGACTTGGAAGTCCTTTTGCGCGGGGTCTGAGCCGAGGGCGAAGGGGCCGAAAGCGGAGGAAAGATAGCCCGAGTTTGCATATTCATTCGGGACAGATGGGACGCAAACGTAGGGCGGAAGGTCGTTGCGTGGGCCGAGTTCGTGGGAAATGACGGAGCCGATCGATGGATATTCCAGCGCGGGGGAGGGGCGGTATCCGGTGAACATGTTGTGCGTTCCGCGCTCGTGAGCGGCCTCGCCGTGTGACATGGAGCGGATCAAGGTCATTTTATCGGCGATTTTTGCCGTTTCCTTCATCAATTCGCTAAATTGCACGCCGGGGATCTTCGTGTCGATGGCGCCGAAGGGGCCGCGGTATTCGGCGGGAGCGAAGGGTTTGGGATCGAAGGATTCTTGGTGTGCGATGCCGCCGGGGAGGAAAATGTGGATGACGCCTTGGGCGATGGGTTCGTGCGTGCCGTAAGTTTTCGTGGCAGCTGCGGCGCGTGTGCTGAGAAATTGAGGGAGGGAAAGCCCGATGCCGCCGAGCAGTCCGACGTAGAAAAACTCGCGGCGTGACGAGTAGCGTTCCAAGGGATTGCCGGGGCAGCGTGGTTTCATGATGAAAAGTGGCCGGGGTGTAATCGGCAACTTACCGATACGGAGTGGTTACAAAATTTTTTCAAAAATGGCAAATCCTTGTTGCTTCGTGATTGGCGCGGCTGGATTGGCGGGCTAGCGTGCGGGCGATGGATGTGCCTCGTTTGGATGATTTGAAAATTGGGAATCTTCTGGGAACCGGAGGAAGTGGGCGGGTCTTTGCGGCGGATACGCGGGCGGGCGAGGCGCGGGTGGTGAGGGTTTTGAATGATGCGACGGTGGATCGCGGCTTGGTTGAGAAGGTGATGGGGCGCTTGGAGGCGGGGGGCTGGCCGGATGGAGTGTTGCCGGTGTTGGCGGCGGATTTCGCATCGCGCGAGGCGATTTTTGTCAGCCCGCGGTGCGTGCATGTGCGTGCGGACGGGTCTCAGGTTGCGGATAATTTACAAATGCGGCTGGATGCGCATCCGGGCGAGGGCTCGTGGGAACTGGTCAAGGCGCTGGCCAAGGCGCTGGCGGGAATGCATGCGCGCGGGGTGGCTCACGGCAACTTAAAGCCGGGTAACCTGTTCTTTTCCAAGGAGGGAGGGGTCTTTCTCAGTGATTGGGCGACGGGAAATATGCCGGGTTTGCGGCAATTTGCGTTCACCGATGCGGTTCTTTATCAAGCGCCGGAGCAGTTGCGGGATCCTGGAGGGTATCTGAGTGGGGCCGGTGCGCGGTGGGATGTGTTCGCCTTCGGCGTGTTAGCCTTTCGCGTGTTGACGGGAGATTTTCCACGCTGTCATGGCACGTTCAGCTTGGTGGCTCCTCCGGCTGGTGTGGCGCGCAAAGAAGGAATTCAGGCGGATTTGGGGAAAATTGCGAAAAATCTGGAGGCGCAGCCGGAATTCGCCTGGCCGGATGCCGCGCAGAACGAACTGGAGCAGGGCTTTCGCGCATGGATCGACCGCTGCCTCGCCTTGGATCCGGCGCTTCGTCCGGCATCGATGGTCGAGGTTTCAGAGGCATTTGTGAGTCTTCAGGCTGAGGCGAATGCGCAGGCCGGGCGGGCTGCGGCAGGTGGAGTGGTGCCAGAGCGCAAGTCTGAGTGGGTGCAGATGACGACGTTTTTCATCGCTGGGGTGGCGGGGACGGCGGCGGTGATGTTTGGATATTTTTGGTGGCAGGTGGATGCGCAATTGCAGTCTGAGAGGCAGGCGCGGCAGGTGGAAGTCGCGCTGCGTAAGCAGGATGTGGCGGCGGCGGGCGCGGCGGTGAATGAGGCGACTGCATTGGTGGTGGCGGCGGAAAAGAAGGCGACAGCAGCCGAGAAGGAGGCTGCGGAGGCGCGGCAGGCTGTGAATTATGAGCGGGATTTGGCGGTGGCGCGCTTGGAAGAGTCGCGCTTGATCGGGGATCGCTTGTTCGCATGGGCGATGGAAAAAGGTCATCGGCGCTTGCCACCGCTGGATGGGCGAGCATTGAGGCTGAATAGCTTGGAGCGGTATTTCCAAGAGTTTCTCAAGCGGACTGAGAAAATTGAGTCTTTGGTGGATGAGCGGGCGCGCGTCCGCTTGCAGCTTGCCGAAATTGCGCTGGCGGCGGGGGATGCTAGTTTAGCGAGTTTGCGGATTCGCGAGGCCTTGGCGGCGTGGAATGGCTTGCCAGTGGATGCGGAGTTGAAATTGCGGATGGCGACGAATGCGCTGCTGCTTGCTTTGCTGCAACAATCGGTGGCGGATCCGGCCTTGGCGGCGGGGTTCGCCGCGGCCCGGCGTGCCTTGGATGAGGTGCCGCGCGCCGGGGTGGACGTCGAGCGTTTGCAGCAGTTGGTGGCGATCCTTGATTTCCACGAAGCGAAATTTCTAGCCGCGCGAGGTGAGGACCAGAAGGCGCTTGAGCAATTGATGCGCGCCACGCAGTCCTTGAACCAACTGGCGGATCAGCGCCCGGATGCGGCGATTTTACGGTCCGAGTTGGCCGCTTGCTACTTGTCGTCCGCGACGATTTTGGAAGGCATGGGGAGCATGGGCGACGCGCGCGAGGTGAGGGCACAGGCGGTTGATGAGTTGCGTAAGTTGTTGGAAATTAGTCCAGATGACTATGCGATGCGGCTCGAGTTGGCCGGTTGCTATGCGGCGATGGCTGAGGCCGCGGTGCTGGCGGGGGATGTGGCGAAGGCGGATTCTCTGTGTGCGGATTCGATGGCACTGCTTGATCGTCTGCTGGCTGAGCAACCGGATAATATCGAGGCGGTTTCTCGGAAAGCTTCCCAGCTCGGGCTGCGCAGTGGGC
Source organism: Verrucomicrobiota bacterium (assembly GCA_041182265.1). Lineage (GTDB taxonomy): Bacteria > Verrucomicrobiota > Verrucomicrobiia > Verrucomicrobiales > Akkermansiaceae > Luteolibacter. The sequence continues at coordinate 5,860 of JBEGOB010000097.1, forward strand.
TGTTGCGTGACCGTGGCTTATCTGCGGAGGCGCTGAAAGACAGCAATGATGGCATCCGCATGTTGGAGAATGTGCGGGCCTCCGCGCCGGAGCACGCGATGGCGTCTTACCGGATGGCTTTGCTGTTGTGGCAGAAGGGGCGGATTCTCGGGATGGATGGCGAGCGCGATGAGGAAATTTCCCTGATGGGGAAAGCGCGGGATTTGCTGGCGCAGCTCGAAGTTTCCGCGTCATCCAGCGGGCCACGTCCGGAGCAATTGCAGAGCTCGGGGGCTTACTTGCTTGGCGATCTCGGGCATGCTTTGCAGCTTGCCGGGCGGGTTGAGGAGGCCACGGAGATTTTCACGGATTCCGTGGTGCAGTGGGAAAATCTGCTCAAGTCCAGACCGCAGAGTGAAGAATACAGCGAGGGCTTGGCGTGGTGCCGCCAGCGCTTGGCGGATTTGAGGGAAAATTGATGGGTTTTTAGCTCTTGGCGGCGAATTCTAGGGCGCGCTGTTTCATTTGGCCTGCCATCAAGTTCAGGGCGTTCGCACGCGTCGGTGCCAGATGTTCCTTCAGTCCGGTGCGGTCGATGAAACTGAGGTCCGCAGTGAGAATGGCATCGGGCGGTTCCCGGTCCAGCACGCGCACAAAAAGTGCGATCATTCCCTTGGTGATCACTGAGTCCGAGTCCGCCGTGAAGTGGATGGTGTCGCCCTCGCGAGTGGCGTCGAGCCAGACTTGGGATTGGCAACCCTTGATCAAATGCTCCGGGGTTTTCGCGGATTCCGCCATGGGATCGAGGGATTTTCCGAGGCTGATCACGTATTCGTAGC
>JBEGOB010000098.1:0-2870 GCA_041182265.1 Verrucomicrobiota bacterium
ACGTGCACAAGCTGAGCGAGGCGCCGGACTTCCGCATCCATGTGGCAATTGGCGATAGCTTGCTGCACGGAAAACGATTCGGCATGTCGGCCACTGATGGCATGTTCGAGGGTTCCGAGCACTACGCCGGGACAGGCTTGTCACATGCGTACTCAAGTGAAGACTTGGTTGAAGTCAATCGGATATTGGGACGGCAATACCATGCGGTGGTGGGCAACCCGCCGTACATCACGGTGAAAGACAAGGCACTCAATCAGGCCTACAGGCAAAAATATGTCAGTTGCCACAGAAAGTATTCCTTAGGCGTCCCATTCACCGAACGTTTTTTCGAGTTAGCCATTACCGGCAAGAACCGTCCCGCTGGATTTGTTGGCCTAATAACGGCCAACTCGTTCATGAAAAGAGAGTTCGGCACAAAGTTGATTGTTGACGTGCTGCCGCGCCTCGATTTGACCCACGTTGTAGACACCTCGGGCGCATACATTCCCGGCCACGGCACGCCAACTGTGATCCTGTTCGGACGCAACCGCTTGCCGGTGAGTCATTCGGTCCGAGCTGTGATGGGGATTAACGGTGAGCCCAGCACGCCGGATATTCCTTCGCAGGGAATCGTATGGACGGCCATCCTTCACCAAATCGACAGGGCAGGGTCCGAGAGTGAATACGTTAGCGTAGCGGACACAGTCCGCGCGACCTTTGCGAAGCACCCGTGGAGCATTGGTGGAGGTGGCGCCACGGATCTCAAGGAACTTCTAGAAGACAACTCCGATCAGCGACTCTCGGATGTCATCGACGAAATAGGCGTCTTTGGGATCGCTGGCGCTGATGAAGTTTTGCTTGCTGATTCCAAGGGTCTGCAGCGGCTTGGAACCGAAATCTCGTCTCTTCGCCCAGTGATTTCTGGCGATGAGATTCGTGATTGGTCAGGAACTCCGGAAGCATTTGCTGTGTTTCCTTATTCCGAAGGAAGACTGGTCGACATTGATCGGCTGCCGGGCCTCTCACACTGGCTTTGGTCGTACCGCACATTCCTTGGTTCCAGAGCCACGTTCTCACGCCGAACGTATTTCGAGGAAGGCAGGCCGTGGTGGGAATGGCATCAGACCACTCTTCGGCGGATTTCAACACCACTGAGTATCACCTTTGCGGAGGTCGCATCTCACAACCACTTTGTCCTAGACCGTGGAGGTAACGTCTTTAAGCAAACTGCGCCTGTGATCAAGTTGCCCGCTGGAAGCAGCGAAGATGATTATCTCGCACTCCTCGGTTTGCTCAACTCGTCGGTAGTGTGCTTCTGGTTGAAGCAAGTCAGTCATCAAAAGCAAATGATGGGTGGCGATGGAATTCGGATCTCGGACAAGTCGAAGGTGCCCTATCAATTCGCTAGCACCCGTGTTCAAGAACTGCCGCTACCAACTGACTGGCGCAAGCACCCTGACCGTCCGCGCTTAATCGAGCTTGCACGGGAAGCAGACAGGCTGGCGCAAGAGATCGCGGAGCGTGGTGCCTTCGCGACTATTGAACTCGCATTACAAAACGCCTCGAACATTTCCTCGACTTGGCAGGAAGCCCTCGCTGCGCGGCAGCGAGCTAGAGCGCGCCAACTCTTCATCCAGGAAGAGATCGACTTTCTTGCCTATCACATGTACGGCCTGATCGATGACCGCAATCTGCTGTCCAAGGCAGTTACTGGGGACGTTCAACTCGAAGCCGGATTTCGTCCGTTCTGCATTCTCGACCAAAGAAACCTCGAGGGATTCGATGTGCCATCCCAAATTCCGGCGGATTGGCCACCAGAACTGCGTAGATTGTGGGAGCGGCGAATTAGCGCTGTTCGCACAACGAACGCATTGCGCATCATCGAAGATCCACACTACAAGCGTCGCTGGATTGGCCGCCAGGGCCTCTTCAACCACGGCGCCAAAGCAGACGAACTTCGTGTAGCCCTAGTGGCATGGATGCTCGATCGGATGGAGTCATCGCATCTTTGGCAACCAAGCGCCAATCAGCCGCCTCAAGTCACGACGGTAAATCGGCTTTCCGATTCAATGCGCGCAGACGCCGACTTCATGCGGGTTGCCACCCTTTACGCCGGACATGTCGACTTCGAACTAGAAACGATCGTTGGCGCATTGGTCGCAACCGAATCTGTGCCCTTCTTACCGGCCCTACGCTACAAGGAGCCGGGCCTTCGCAAGCGTGCACAGTGGGAAGACACTTGGGTGCTTCAGCGGCGGCAGGATGCCGGCGAGACTGTCGGCAAAATTCCGGTGCCACCAAAGTACGACGCCAAGGATTTTTTGAAGTCGGACTTTGCACGCCTGCGTGGCCCGCTAGATGTACCCAAAGAGCGCTGGATCAGCTACCCCGGCTGCGAGCGCGGAGCAGACACCAGCCTGCCCATCGCCTGGGCCGGCTGGGACCATCTGCAGCAAGCCACCGCACTGGCCGCCTACTACCTCGAAATGAAGGAGAGCGAAGGCTGGGAAGCGGCACGCCTGCAACCCCTGCTGGCGGGCCTGCTGGAACTGGTGCCCTGGTTGGAGCAATGGCACAACGAGGTGGACCCGGTCTACGGTGAACGCATGGGCGCGTACTACAAGGGCTTCGTGTCCGAAGAAGCGCGCTCGCATGGCTTCACGCTGGATGACTTGCGGGCCTGGAAGCCGGCTGCCGGCCCAGTGCGGCGTGGGCGCCGCAAGGCCACCTGAGCGCGCAAAGAGACTCCGCACATGTCCGATTCCGCTTCGCTGCCCTTGCCGAACCCCGAACCGTTGTTCACGCTCGATCTGGGCGACAACGGCGGTCGTCTTGCGCCGACGACGGTGCTGGAACTCACCCAATGGATCCAGAAGGAGCAGCAGTTCTGG
>JBEGOB010000099.1:0-9871 GCA_041182265.1 Verrucomicrobiota bacterium
GCAAACTCGAAGGCTCTCCGTGCCATCATCGGCGGCACAGCTCCGATTGTTTCCTTCAAAAACGGTGGTGGCATCCGCGCGCAGATCGGCGCGATTTCCAGCGCCGGTGGCAGCGCCCTGAAACTCGCACCACTCGCGAATCCAGCCGTCGGAAAACCTGAGGGCGGCGTCTCTCAGCTCGACATCGAAAACGCCTTGCGCTTCAACAACAAGCTCATCGCCTTCGACACCACGCCTGCCGGATTGAAGGCTCTGCTCGAACATGGCGTTGCGTCGTGGCCGAACCAAGGCCGCTTCCCGCAGGTCGGTGGAGTCGCCTTCGCCTGGGATGAAACGCTTCCAGCGAACAACCGGATTCTCACCATCTCGCTCATCGGCGAGGACGGTCTGCCATCCGCCGCCATCTATCAAAACGGTGCTGTGGTTGCCAACGCTCCATCCACAATCAAGGTGGTGACGCTGAGTTTTCTCGCCAACAACGGCGACGGCTACCCCGCCAAGGCCAACGGTGAAAATTTCCGTTATCTGCTAGCGGACAACACCCTTGGACCTGCGCTCGACGAAGGCACGGACTTCACCATTGCCCCACAACTCCCGGTCAATCCCGTGGGTGAACAAGCGACGCTCGCCGCGTTCTTCAGCTCGCAGCACCCGACGGCGGAAACGGCCTATGACACAGCAGACACCAGCGCCGCATCCGACCTCCGGATCCAGCGCAGCGCCGTCCGCAGCGACACCGTCCTGCCATACACCGCGGGTGAAGTTCTCACGCTCAACGCATTTTCGCCCGGCATGTTGGCCATCGGTCGCAGCCCAAGCCTGATGCTCACGCAGCCAGACCTCGCCACCGCTGTGGAAACAACGCGCACGACGGGACAAGCCGACGTGACATCGAATCCCTCCGCCTTCAGCCTCTACACCGCCAGCTCTATCCAAGACCTGCGCGGCACCGGAAACCTGCTGATTCAAGCGAGCGGCGCAAGCGTCACGCTCACCCTGCCACTTCAGAAATCCACCACACTCGGTGGCTGGGAACCCGCCGATGCGGATCTCGAAGTGAGCTTCCCGAAAATCGAAAACAAGGAGTTCTATCGCGTCATTCTCCCCCAATGATCGCCTGATCACGCCTCACTGACATCCATAGCCCCGTCCGGTTTGCCCGGGCGGGGTTTTTCATTTTTGGATCAAAATCATCAAGCGACTTGATTGCCTAACTCACCAAAATTCAGCCTGAGGAAATCACTCAGCCATTCACTCGACTTTCGTCCAATCGATCTTGAGCAAGAACGCACCCTCGCGCTTGTCTGCGATTAGAAAACTCATTTCCTCGACTTGTGATAGATTGACGGGAGGTCCGTCCAGCGCATCGCCGTGGTGACTGGGTTTCAAATCGGCGAATTTCACTTCGACTTCGGTCCACGTGTCAGCGGTGGTCGGAAAGTTCACACTGTAAGCGATCCGCGATCCCCGGTGCCGGGCATCCGTCGCAAGCCGAAGTTGATAGGTCCGACCATCCCCCATGAGACGGAGTTTCACTCCCGTTTTACCGGTCAAATCGCGGCCAAGATTCAGGATTCTCACCTGCGCGAAACCACCGTTGTTCTCCAGCGAAAGGGATCCCGAAAAAACCAACAAACCGTCAGTCACCGCAGCGCCACCTTTCGACACGCCTCCCATCACATCATCGTTTTGTGCAGTCCACTTCGGCTCGGTCACATCACCATCGAATTTCAAATGCAACTCGCGTTCGCGCTTTGGGACGTCAGCCGCAGTCACAGCCGAAATGATCGGCAAAAACGATGTTGCCACGAGAAAGGCGGTCCGAGGAAAAGATGCGGTCATTGCGGTAAACTGGCGGGGATTCCCCCACACGCAACAAACTTCCACGAGCCACGCAAAATCCAACCTCATCGCACCAATCACTTCTGGCAGATCGGGCACCAATACGTCGAACGCTGGCCGAGCACCGCATGCTCGATTGGCGTGCCACACACGCGACATGGCTCGCCCTTGCGCTCGTAAACGAAAAGCCGCTGCTTGAAATACCCCGGCTTCCCATCCGAATTGAGGAAATCACGCAAAGTCGTCCCACCCTCGCGGATCGCATCTGCGAGCACTTCGCGAATCGCGGTCACCAACTTTTTCAAGCGCGGCCGCGTGATCTGATTCGCCGCCGTTTTTGGCAAAATCCCCGCGCGAAACAATGCCTCGGACGCATAAATATTTCCAACCCCGACGACGACTTTCGAGTCCATGATCACCAACTTGATCGCCGCGGAACGCGTGGCACAGGCGGACTTGAGAGAATCCACCGTAAAATCAGCCTCCAACGGCTCAGGACCGAGATTTTTCAACAAGGGATGCGTCATCGGGTCCGCCTCGGTCAATCGAAGCACCAAGCCAAAACGCCGCGGATCATGAAAACGCAACTGCCTGCCATTCTCCAACGTGATCCCGAAGTGATCGTGCTTTTTCCAATCCTCCGCCGGATCGATCAATCGCAAGCTCCCGGACATGCCGAGATGGATCAACAAAGTCGCGCCATCCTCCATCTCCAACAACAAATACTTCGAGCGCCGCCGCACCCGCACAATTTTCAGCCCCTCCAAGCACTCGATACTCGCCGAGATCGGCTGGCGCAGGTCGTAGCGCCGGATGATCACCTCGCGCACGCGGACGCCAGTGACGTGCGGCTCGATGCCGCGGCGCGTGGTTTCAACTTCGGGAAGCTCAGGCATGATTCGGGAAAGGACGCGGAGCTTGAAATTACTGGCCACACAAGTCAAAGCAATCGGCGTGCAGAAAGCCTTCATCCTCGGCGCCGGACTCGGCAATCGCTTGCGGCCACTCACCGACCGCCTGCCCAAGCCGCTCGTCCCTTTATTTCACCGCCCACTCGCCGCATGGGCGATGGACGCTTGCGCACGCGCCGGCGCACGAAATTTCGCGATCAACACGCACCACCTCCCCGCCGCATGGGAAAATTTTCGCCCCGACCACCCAACCCAGCTGTTCCATGAACCGATCCTCCTAGAAACCGGCGGCGGCCTGAAAAACATCCGCCCATGGATCGGAAATGACACGCTCATGGTCCACAATGGCGACATTTTCTCAAGCATGCCACTTGAGGCCCTCGTCGCCGCCCACCGCGAGTCCGGCCTGCCCGTCACGCTCGCCCTCCGCTCACACGGCGAGGCGCGCCACATCGCGCTCGACCCCTCCGGCACACGCGTCACAGACATCCGGAAAATGCTCGGCCGCGCCCATGGAACCCACGTTTTCACCGGAATTTACTGCATCGAGCCCGGTTTCCTCGACGAAATCCCCGCCAACGAGAAAATTTCAGTCATTCCCGCCTTCCTCAAATTGGCCGAACTCGGGCAACTGGGCGCCATCACCCTCGACGACGGCGTCTGGCTCGACCTCGGCGACCGAAATTCCTACCTTCTCGCTCACCACCAACTCGCTCTCGCCCCGCCCGTCCACCCAGCGGCCACGGTCGATCCCAGCGCACGACTGGAAAACTCCGTCGTCGGTCCCGGCGCCATCATCGGTGCGGGAGCCGTCGTCCGCAACTCAGTCGTCTGGCCCGGCGCGCAGGTTTCTGCGAATGCGCTGCTCGATTCCTGCATCGTTTTTTCCGACATCCCCGCCCAAGGAATCCACTGCAACCGCGATATTTGAATCCCCGACATCCAATCGAAGCTTGCCGTCGGGCGGTTCCGACCTCTAGAAAACACCGCAAGCCCTGAAAGACAGGCTTCCAACTCACTGTAAAACCAAACCTAACGCCGATCAAGAGCCCGCCCCAACTCCTGTCCACCTCGGCATTTTGTTAAAACTCCACTGATAATAAACGCATCCCACCGCAACCATGAACGCCATCGCCGCATCACCAATTCCTAATGCCAAACGGCTCCTATGGGCCGGTTTCACTGCCATTCTAGCCGCCGGAGTCGGATTCGGCATTCGTGGCGGAATCTTCGGCAACTGGGCTTCCGACTTCAATTTCACCGGCGCCCAACTCGGTGCCATCGGTGGCGCAGGCTTCACCAGCTTCTGCTTCGGCATCATCATCGGCGGAATCATCGTGGATAAAATCGGCTACGGCAAATTGGTCGCCGCCGCCTTCGCCCTCCACGTCTTATCCGCCGTCATCACCTTCACCGCCATGCCCGGCATGACCACGGACGCCGCCTTCCAGATCCTATTCTGGGGCATGTTCGCCTTCGGTGCAGCCAACGGCACTCTCGAGGCCGTCGCGAACCCACTCGTCGCGACGCTCTTCCCGAACGCGCGCAACCACTACCTCAATCTCCTCCCCGCAAGCTGGCCGCTCGGAATGGTCTTCGGTGGCCTCATCGGCTGGACTCTCGGCAGCGGCGATAATGCTTGGAACTGGAAATGGCAGCTCGCCCTCTACCTCGTTCCCACCATCGCTTACGGTGTGATGTTCCTCGGCCAAAAATACCCAAAATCGGAAGCATCCGCCAAGGGCCTCAAAATCGGCGAAATGTTCAAGGACGTCGGCCTCCTCAGCGGTGGCGTCGTTTGCTTCATGCTCTATCTCTTCTTCAAAGGCACTCTCACCCCTCTCCTTGGCGGCAATGCCGTGACCTCGACCATCGTTTCCGCGCTCATCTCGCTCGGCCTGCTCGCATGGATCGGTAAAATCACGAGTTTCGCAATCGGCCACTGGCTCCTCTTCGTGCTTTTCATCACCCACGCCCTCGTCGGTGCTGTCGAACTTGGCACGGACGGCTGGATTCAAAACATCACCGGTGCCATCCTCACACCCACACAAGGCAAGATCCTCTTCGTCTTCACTTCGTTGATGATGTTCCTCCTCCGCTTCTGCGCTCACTTCATCGAGACACGCCTTGGCCTCAAGCCCATCGGTCTCCTTTTCGTCTGCGCCCTGCTCGCCTGCCTTGGCCTCAATCTTGTCAGCGCGGTGTCATCCTTCGGCCCAGCCCTCGGCGCACTTCTCGTCTATGCTCTCGGAAAAACTTTCTTCTGGCCCACCATGCTTGCTGTCACTGGTGACCGCTTCCCTCGCACCGGTGCCATCGCCATGAGCTTGATGGGTGGCGTCGGCATGATGTCCGCCGGCCTCATCGGTGGCCCTGGTCTCGGCTACGCCAAAGACCGCTTCGCTGCTGAAGAACTCCGCAAAACGGACAGCGCACTGTTTGAAGAATGGAAAAATACCGGCGCTGACAGCAAGTTCCTGTCCTTCGCCCCTGTCACACCCATTGATGGCAAACGCCTTGAGGAAGCCAAGGGTGTCGAAGTCGAAAAACGCACGGAAGCTCAGAAAACCGTTATCGCCTCGGACATCCAAGGCAACCGCAACACCCTCAAGGTTGACTCGTTCATCCCTGCCGGTATGGCGGTGATCTATCTGCTTCTCATTCTCTACTTCAAGTCCATCGGCGGCTATCGCCCGGTGCAAATTGGCGATTCCAACTGATCTAAATCATCGTTTCCGCTTTCAAACGCGGCATGGCTCACGGCCATGCCGCGTTTTTTTGCACTTGCCGCTCCTTCCCATGACGGGTGGACTAGGCACCAATGACGGCACGCGGCAATTCATGGCAAAAATTCAGCGCGATCTTCATCGGGATTTTTCTCTCGATCCTTCCCGCACACGCCCAGCAAGCACGCGTCAATCTAGCAGATGGCTTCGACTTTCCGGTCGGTAAACCCAACGCCGCAGGTTACTACAAATCGCGTGGCCTCCGCCTCCGCGCACCCCAACACTTCGGTGAAGATTGGAATGGCCGCGCCGGCGGCAACACCGACCTTGGCGATCCCGTTTACGCCATCGCCGACGGCATCGTCACTTTCGCACACAATGTTCGCGCCGGATGGGGAAATGTCGTTCTCACACGCCACGCCTACCGCGACCCTGCGACTGGCCAGGTGAAATACTGCGACACGCTCAACGGGCACCTCAACGCCATCATGGTCAAAGTCGGCCAATCAATCAAACGCGGCCAACAACTCGGAACCATCGGCACCAATTCCGGCATGTATCCCGCCCACCTTCATTTCGAGATCCGCCACAATCTCAGCATCGGCATGAGCCGCAGTGGCGTGCCCTCCGACCTCGTCAATTGGGCGGACCCCACCGCTTTTATCAATCAATTCCGCCGCCTCAATCGCGAGTGGCGCCCAGCCAGCGTTCCCACCGGAACCTATCAACCTTACGCCGGATTCAAGGGCCTCTAAACTCGGCCCATCAACCGCAAGCGCCACCCTTTCCACCTGCCGGCGCAACTCCCGCTTCCTTCGCCTCCTTTTTACAAAATTGTGCTCGACACAATCATGCAAAATTATGCAATTAATCCCAGCAAGCGATTCGACATATTCTATCTAGCAAACGATCTCAACCCAACAAACCCATGAAAACCGAAACCCAAGCTTCGTTGAAAACCCCGGTTTTCCGCTCCATCTCTGGAATCGCGGCAGCCACTGCCATTCTTTCCTGCACCTCACCCGTCACCACCAACGGGGAAATCATCGCCACTGGCGCGGGCAGTTACTCGACGATTCTTCCCGACGATTGCAAGCCCCTACCCGAAAAAATTTACAAAACCGCCAATGTCAAGGGACCGACGGTCACCGGCCAATGGTGGAGCTCGCTGCTGTGGCAGGAATTCTCGGCCAACCTCTTTCCGCACCCCTTAGGCATGGTTTGCACGCCGGAAGGATTGGCAATCAGCTATCCCGGCTCCGGTCTCGTCGGCGGAAAAGACGCGATCATGGGCGGCGGAATCACCAAAGACGGTGACTTTAAAATCGGCCTCTCCGCAGGTGCCCTGTTCAAAGCCGCAGAGTGCGGCGGCTACTCGGATTGGTTCGTAACCGCGGCTTTCGCAGCGGGCGATGCCTCGCTGAAGACGAGCTTTGGCCACGGCAGCCCATTTATCTATGCCACCTACGCAGGCGGTGATCCAGTGCTGCATTTCGTCCACAAACCGACGGTCTGGTCGGGCACAGCTGCTGATTCCATCCTCGGAGTGACCATCCGCGGCAATCACTATGCATTGTTCGGCCCCACCGGTTCAACATGGACCGGCATCGACGGCACGGTCTTCACCAACATCGCTGGCGGGAAAAACTATCTATCACTCGCACTGCTGCCAAACGACAAGCCCGAGACACTCGCACTTTTCAAACGCTACGCATACAACCACGTGGTGGACACGCGCGTGGACTATCAAGCACTCGCCGGCAAGGTGAAGGCGACATACAGCTTCAAAACCCAAGCCATGGAAGGTGCTGGAAATGGAACGATCTTTTCGCTCTATCCACACCAGTGGAAATACACTTCCACCAAGCTAACTGACATGACCTACAAGTCGGTCCGTGGCGAAATGAAGGTCGCTGAGGGATCTGAATTTGTCACAGAAGTGCCAGTGCAAGGTGTGCTGCCCATGCTGCCAGCGCAAGGAATCAAGGACAAAGAGCGCATGCTCGGATACTTGAAAGCGGAGGCAAATAAAGAACCCGCCGTCTTTGCGGATACCTACTGGGACGGCAAGCTTCTCGGCCGCCTCGCCACACTCAGCGGCATCGCCGAAATGGCAGACGCACCGGAACTCCAAAAGGTCTTTATCGATGAATTGAAACGCCGCTTGGAGAATTGGTTCACCGCGTCCCCCGATGAATCCGCCCCCTTGTTTTACTACAATTCCAACTGGGGCTCCATGATCGGCAGCAAGCCTTCCTATGGCAGTGACATGCCACTCAACGACCACCACTTCCACTACGGTTATTTCATCCGCGCTGCCGGCGAGATCGCACGCCTCGATCCCGAGTGGGCGAAGAAATGGGGCCCCATGGTCATGATGCTCATCCGCGATATCGCATCTCCCAACAGAGAAGATTCGATGTTTCCCTACATCCGCTGCTTCGATAAATACGCGGGCCATTCCTGGGCTTCCGGCGATGCAAATTTCGCGGATGGCAATAACCAAGAGTCTTCATCCGAGTCGCTCAACGCATGGTATGGCATGATGCTCTGGGGCGAGGCCACAGGCGATAAAACCGTCCGCGATACTGGCTTGTCGCTCTTCAACATCGAGCGCACCGCCGTCGAGGAATACTGGTTCGACGTCTCTTCAACCAATTTCCCCAAGGACTTTCAAGAAGTCGCACTCGGCATGGTCTGGGGTGGTAAAGGCGCCTTCGCCACTTGGTTCTCCGGCGACATCGACTGCATCCACGGCATCAACTGGCTTCCCTTCACACCCGCCTCGATCTACATGGGACGCCACCCGGACTACGTGAAAAAGAATCACGCGCGCATCGTCGAAAAGCGGGCGGAAGGCAAAAATTATAACAATGGCTGGGGCGACCTCGTCGTCATGTTCAACGCGCTCAGTGATCCGGCGATGGCATCCGACTACATGACAAAGACTCCCGATTGCAGTCTTGAAGGCGGCAATACGCACGCTTTCATGTATCATTGGATTGAAACTCTAAACACCCTCGGCCTCAATGACGCCAGCGTGGTGGCCGACCATCCATTCACCAATGTTTACAAAAATAACGGAGTGAAAACCTACGCCGCCTACAATTTTGGAAGCAGCCCGCTCACCGTCACCTTCTCGGATGGCACCAAGCTTGTGGCGAAACCGAAGTCACTCAGCGTCCAAAAAGCCAACCCCTAACTCATGAGCGTCCGCCACACGCACAAAAAGGTCGCGGATTTCGCCATCCACACCTTGGCGAATGATGCCGTCTCGCTCTCGATCGCGCCCGAACTCGGCGGGCGCATCGTCTCATTGCGCGACCGCATCTCACGCCGCGAGTGGCTCGACGGCTGGGCGCCTGCCGCCAAGCGCCGCATCTGGCATCCCACGGACCCCAGCAATTTCGAAACCGGCCCAGGAGCCGGAATCGATGAATGCTTCCCCACGGTCCTCCCCTGCAAAATCGGCCGCAAAGCCCTGCCAGACCACGGCGAACTTTGGAATCACGCTCCGGAATTTGACTTCGACGCGAAAGGAAGTTTCTCCTGCCGCTGGGTTCTCAAATGCCTGCCGCTGGATTTCCAACGCCGAATTTCCCTTGGGAAAAATGAAGTGCGTCTTGACTACCGGATTGAGAACCGGGCGGCGACACCCACACCCTTTCTGTGGGCATGGCATCCCTTGTTCAAGTGGCAGCGCGGCGATCAAATCCACACCACCGAGAAAACCTGCCTCAGCCCCGGCGGCGCAGCGCTCATGCCATGGCCCGGCAACGACCTATCCAAAGCCTTTTTCCCAAAAGGCACCACGCCTGCCGCCAAGGTCTTCCTCGGTCCACTTTCCAAGGGACGCGCCGGGATCCACGCTGCCAACGGCGCAAGCCTTTCCCTAACATGGCCAGCGGCACTCTTCCCCTACGCCGGCATCTGGATCACGCGCGGCTTCTGGAAAGGCCTCCACCACTGGGCAATCGAGCCGACCAATGCACCCGTGGACCGTCTTTCGGACATCCAATCGCCTTCTCCAGTCTCACAACTCGCTCCCCACGAAGTGCGCGAGTGGACGCTGCGTGTGAAGTTCACACCCAAGCATTGATCAAACCGTGCTCCGAGTGCGGCGCGCTTCAAGCGATTCATCGCCTCACTTGATGATCGGTTTTTTGCCAAGATTCGCACTGGAACCCTGAGTTTCTGCTGCCGATCTGGTCAAAAGACGGCCCACCCCGAATGAGCCGATCCGCATCGCAGCGCACTCCGGCGTCCTTTTCAGTGAGGCAACACGCAGATTGATCCGAAAAAACCTCCCTTCTTGATTCTTCCAAATCAGCCCCCCACTCTCCGCCCATGTCCGAGCCCGCACTCACTCCCATGATGGCCCAATACCAAGCC
>JBEGOB010000100.1:0-3175 GCA_041182265.1 Verrucomicrobiota bacterium
GAGTCCACTGGTTGATCACACCCGGCGTGCCAGCTTCCTGGGCGCGGAGAATTTCCTCAGCCGTCGCCTCACGCAAACCCATGCGAGCAAGCAGGAAGGCGCGACCGGCAGCGGTCGTCGAGGATCCGGACGCATAACTGTCGACAGTTTGGAAGTCGCTTCCATTCGCACCCCGCAGCCACTCTCCCGGCGGACTGATATTTAGGTAAAAGGACCTCCAGCCACCCCCGCGATCATCATATTCAATCATCATTGGCACCGCTTGATTGGCTACCGCAGAGACAGAGAAAGAATTAGGACTATTTTCATGAACCACCTTTTTTCCATCGATCCACACATTCACAACATCATCCACACCATACGCAAAAGAATACGTGCCGCTTTTCTTGGGGAGGAAATCACCTTCCCAGCGAATGCTGTGAAAGCCAAAGGGGACTCCTTCCGATCCTTGCCCAGAGTAGCCATCAAAACTAAAGGATTCGTCGATTTTAGCAATCGACTGCCCCGTAAAATCTGAGTTCGCAAAATACTCCGCCTTCAATCCAGGATTCGCAACTGCTTGGCCTTGCGAAGGCAATATCCTGCCGTTTTCAAAATCAACGTCCGTCGCCCCTGTGGCGATCAACCATAACCAAGCCGCATGAAAATCTGCATCCTTGAGCGGCGTCTTTGAAATCTTCAGCCTCGGCAGCGATCCCTCTGCTGGAATCTGAATGTAGTCCAAATTGAACAAACCCCGGCCATCCTTGGCCAAGATCTCGATCTGCACTTGTTCAAAGTCCCCGCTGACATCCGCCCGCGCGTCCCAGGTGAGGCGGTGCACCTGCCCCGTCGCCACTCCAGCGCCGACTTTATTCGCCGTCCCTTCCACCAAGGTCTTGATCGGAATCACGTCTGCGATGGTATTTCCTCCATTGCGAAACGCCAAGGCAGCCACCTCCACTGTGGCATCATCCGCATCGTCCACTCGGAAATCGATGTCCACCAAGCTCGTGCCGGGCCGCTGACTGCTAGAAATCACCACCGGGAGAGGAATCGAGTTCGGTGCATCAGGGAGGGTGGTTCTGAAAGTCCGCGTGTAGTGAGTCAATCTCCCACCTTCTTGAATACTGAGAAAATCTCCGTTGGGAAGCGCAGCCACCGCTGAGTAGAAACCTCCATCCACGCCTTTTAATGCGAAAGTTTGGTTTGAACCTGCCGCAATTGCCACCACTCCACTCAGACCCGATGGAATGGTGGTTTGACCAAACACACTCTGCCCCCAAGCTCTCACCCTCCCGTTACCCAACAAGGCAACCGTGTGGTTCGAGCCTGCCGCGATCGCCAGCACGCCACTCAGACCGGACGGAATGGTGGTTGTTACAGACCCACTCTGCCCCCAAGCTCTCACCGTCCCGTCACCTAACAAGGCAACCGTATGGTTCGAGCCTGCCGCGATCGCCACCACGCCACTCAGACCGGATGTAATAGTGATTTGGCCAGACCAGTTACCGCCCCAAGCCCTAACGGTTCCGTCACCCAGCAAGGCAACCGTGTGGTTCAAACCTGCCGCAATCGCCACCACTTCACTCAGACCGGATGGAATGGTGGTTTGGCCAAACCCACTCTGCCCCCAAGCTCTCACGGTCCCGTTACCCAACAAAGCAACCGTGTGGTTCGAGCCTGCCGCAATCGCCACCACGCCACTCAGACCGGGTGGAATGGTTGTTTGGCCAGCACTATTCGAGCCCCACGCCGAAATGTAACTGGTGGCTCCAATCATTTCCTTTTTCCAGGCCCCATCCGCCCCTAGAGCAAGCGATCTCCAGCCATCAGTCGAAAACAAAACACCGTCGCTGGATGCAACCAGCGAGGATCCAGCTTGGTTAATTTTTCGTGAATAGACTCCCGACGGCTTGAATACTTGAATGCGCCGGTTTCCAAAATCCGCCACAGCGACTTCTCCATCCGGCAAGAAGGCCAATCCACTTGGTTTTGATAACTGCCCATCAAAACTTCCTGGAGTTCCGAATTTCGAGAGAAAAGCCCCCGAGGACGAGAAGACTTGGATCCGGTGGTTGCCGCGATCCGCCACATGGATCTTGCCATCCGCAGAGACAGCCGCCGCCACTGGCGCGCTGAATTGCCCGTCGCCCGCTCCCTGCGAACCAAACTTGCGAAGGAACGCACCTGTCTGACTGAAAACTTGCACCCGATGATTCACCGGATCGCAAACCACGAGTTCCTGCGCCGCCGTGAAACATAAACCGCTCGCACCGGACCCAATTAAGGTCCCGAACTGCCCATCCCCCGAGCCAAGTCCGCCCCAGGTCTGGAGCAACTGATAGGTGGGTGAGAATTTCTTGATCAGGCCGAGCTTGGCATCCGAGATGTAGATATTGCCATCCTTGTCGCTTGCGATGCCGCCAGCGAAGATCCCGGTCTCCACGGTTTTCTTAATATACCAGCTGTCCTGCGGCATGCGCTGGGCGACGAGCCAAGATGCGAGCAATGACCAAGCCACAAGCGCAAGGCTCAAGCTGCGAAGGATAGGGTCCTTTTTCATGATGGAATCGATTGAGGTTTTCTAAAATTGAAGGGCAACAAGGCAGGCAGGTCAGAACGCATTTTTACGGCTCCAAGATTTCCACTCGGTAGAATCTCCCTCCAACAGGCGGTGCGGGATCGACCACTTCGGCTTCCGCGCCGGTGCCTGTCTGAGGGCCGGAAAGATCGGTCCATGTGCTGAGGTCGCTGCTCCAGCGCACCTTGTAGCTTACGCCGTAAGCCGCAAACCAACGGAGTTTGTAGCCATCCGCAGTCATGACCGCAGCGCTCGTTTGCAAGCGGGATTGGGCATCGCTAGGATCGGTGGAGGCTGCGAACTCAAGGCCGTTACGCATGCCGTCTCCGTCAGGATCTGCATTCGGATCGGCAGCGGCGTTGCCCAGAGTTGCCAAGGCCCAATCCGCATAGCTCCGCGAGAAGCGGACGACTTGGCCCGGAAGCGCAAGCGGCGTGGACGGGCCATCCGCATTGAAGGGCGCGACCTCGGCATCTGCCAGAGTGACCGGGAAATGCACTTGACCGGTGATGGCTGGATGGACCTCGAACACGAGATTTGCCACCGCCTGGCCCGCCGTGAAATTCCATGATGTCCCCCACGCGGCGGCCATCGAGACGCTGCCGGTCTGGC
>JBEGOB010000101.1:0-12420 GCA_041182265.1 Verrucomicrobiota bacterium
CGCCCCCACCCCCAAGCATCGCTGGACTTTCAACACCACCGCCGGAGCCGCCGCCTCAGGCGTGACTTTCACCGACGGCGCATTGGGGGAAATCGCCACGCTGCGTGGCAACGGAGGAAACCTCTCCGGCACCGCCCTCGTCCTCCCCGGAACGACGAATGGCAACCAAAACGCCGCCACCATCTCCGCCTACCTCGACCTCCCAAACGGGATTCTTTCCTCGAAAACCAGCGTTTCCTTCGAAGCCTGGGCCACGCCGCTTTCGTCGAAAACTTGGCAGCGCTTGTTCGACTTCGGCCGCTCCACGATCACCAGCGGCACCAACGCCGCTGCCGGAGAAATCATCGACGGCCCGAACGCACCCGGCGCTTTCACGGCATACGACAATTTACTGCTCTCGCTCAACAACAACGGCGCCTTTGGCAGCCATCGCCTCGAAGGACGCCTTAACGGCGGTGCCACGCTCACGCTGGACACGGACCTCACGGGCATCACCACCGCTGGCACGGAATATCACTACGTCCTCACCCTCAAAGACGGCGCGGGCACCTACGGAGCCACCGGCTGCCAAGCGAAGTGGTATCGCAACGCCGCTTTACAAGGCTCGCTAGACCTCAACTACCGGCTCGCCGAAATGGCAGACGTGAACAACTGGATCGGCCGCTCGCAATGGGCTGCAGACATGAACTCAAACCTCTCTCTCAACGAGTTGCGAATTTACGAAAGCGCCCTCACCCCCGGCCAAATCACCGCAAGCATGAGCGCCGGGGCGAATGTGATTTTCCCGCCTCCCACCGTTGTCAACGACTCGGCAACTCTCCACTCCGGCCAAAAAATCCTGATCAACGTGCTCGCCAACGACAGCGGCTCCATCGATCCCAGCCGCGTGGAAATCGTCACGCCCCCCGCAGATGGCACCGCCACCGTCCGCCCTTCCGGAGAAATTCTCTTCGCCCACGCCGGCACCAGCACCGACCCTGTCAGCTTCTCATACCGCGTCTCCGGCGAGGGCGGAACCTCGGCAACTGCGACGGTCACTCTCTTAATTTCCAACACTTTGCGAATCGCCAACGATGCCCTAAACGTCCCTGCCGATCCGCCGCCCACCGCCGTCCAAGTCGTCCCAGCTTACCCGGGCCTCACCTTCACCAAGCCCCTCGCCTTCGTCAGCCCGCCCGGCGATGCCAAGCGCCTCTTCGTCGGAGAACTCGGCGGCAAGCTCAAAGTCATTCCAGACGTCACCGCCGCCACGCCCACCAGCACGACCGTTTTGGACTTGGTCACCGTCATCACTACCCCGCCACGCAGCCCGGTGGAAACTCTGAAACCCGGCGGCAATCCAGAGTGCGGGCTGCTCGGCGTCACATTCCACCCGAACTTCGCCAGCAACGGCTATTTCTACGTCGCCTACTCCGTCGGGAAATCCACCGACTCGAGTGTTTGGTATCAGCGCCTCTCGCGCTTCACCATTCCCAGCGCACAGATCGGGCTGGCCGCTCCTGTGGCGGACCCAAGCTCCGAGCTCATCCTCATCGAACAACGCGACCGCGTGGACAATCACAACGGTGGCGACCTCCATTTCGGCGCAGACGGCTACCTCTACTGGGCCGTCGGCGACGAGGCGAACCCGAATGACTATCTGAACAACTCACAGCGCATCGATATGAATTTTTTCGGAGCCATGATCCGGATCGATGTGGATAAAAAGCCGGGCAATCTTGAGCCAAACGCCCACGCCAACCCCGCCGCCGCCACTCTTGGATACAGCAGCACCAACTCGATCCCGCGCGATGAAATCCCCGCTGGCTCTGGAAATTTCGTGGCTCGTTACAGCATCCCGCTTGATAACCCCTACGTCAGCACCGCCCAAGGTGGGACTTGGGACGGCACCTTCAATGGCATCTCCATCCCCGCAGAAACCTTGTCTTACGTTCGTTCCGAGTTTTTCGCCGTCGGCCTCCGCAGCCCGTGGCGCTTCTCGATCGACGCACCCACTGGAGACATCTGGCTGGGCGATGTGGGGCAGGACACCTACGAGGAAGTGGACATCATCACCAAGGGCGGAAACTACGGATGGGGCTTCAAGGAAGGCTTCCACCCCGGCCCGAAAACTGCGCCCGCAGGCTTCGTCGGCGCTGATCCAATTTACGAATACGCGCACAACAACCAAGCTGGCGATGCGAACTACAAGGGAAATTCCGTCATTGGCGGCGTCGTTTACCGGGGCAGCCGATTTTCCAGCCTCACCGGAGCCTACATTTTTGGCGATCAAGTGTCCGGCCACATCTGGGCGCTCACCCGGCCTGGCGGCATCACCACCGTCGAGCGCATCGCCGGGCAAGCCGCCCTCGCCACCTTCGGCACGGACCCATCCAACGGCGACGTCCTCGTCTCCGACTACAATGGCGGCCGCATCATGCGCCTCGTCACCACCACTCCGGCCACCGGATTCCCGACCACTCTCAGCGCCACCGGGTTATTTTCAGATCTCAGCGACCTTTCACCCGCACCGGGATTGCTCCCGTATCAGCCGAATCTCGCATTCTGGAGCGACTACGCCGTGAAGCGACGCTGGTTCATCATCCCGGACGCCACCCAGAAAATGACGTGGTCACGCGACACCGCATGGACCTACCCAAGCGGCCAAATTTGGGTCAAACACTTCGACATGGAAACCGAACGCGGAAATCCCGCCGCGCCGAAAAAGCGCGTCGAAACCCGGCTCTTGGTGAAAAACGACGGCGGCATCTACGGGGTCAGCTACCGATGGAACGAGGCTGGCACGGATGCCACGCTCGTCGGGGATGGCGGCGAGGATTTCCCCATCGACATCACCGTAAACGGCGCACCCTACTCGCAGCGGTGGAGCATTCCAAGTCGCTCACAATGCATCACCTGCCACTCGCCCCAAGCCGGGCACGCCCTCTCGTTCAACACGCGCCAACTCAATTTAGTCAACACCATCCACGGCAGCACCGGCAACCAAATCGACTTGCTGAAGGACCATGGCTATTTCTCAAACACCCCGGAATCCAGCAACCTGCTGCCACGCCACCTCCGCCCCGGCGAAACCGAATTTGCACTCGAAGCACGCGTCCGCTCGTATCTCGACGTGAATTGCGCCTATTGCCACGCTGGCACAGACGGCACCGCGCCCTCAGCTTGGGATGGTCGCCACTCGCTCACACTCAAGGACACCGGAATGGTGAATGGAAATTCTGCCGTCGCACCACACCCCTTCAAACTCGTCGCCCCAGGTGCCACCGACCGCTCGGTCATTCTCCAACGCATGGCCGCCACCGGCGGATTCGCCCGCATGCCACCGCTCGGCAGCCATGAAATCGACACGGTGAACGTCGATCTCATTTCCGCATGGATCAACCAAGCCCTCCCGGAACGCCAAACTTACGAGCAATGGCGCATCGCAACGCTCGGATCATCCTCCCTCGGCGAGCCTTCAGACGACCCCGACGGCGACGGCATCACCAACCAAGCGGAATTCCTCGCTGGCACTCAGCCCACCGATGGCAGCAGTGTGCCCAGCCCAAGCCTGACTCGCAACGGACAAGAAATTTCCCTCGACTTCACCACCCCGGCGAACCGCTCCGTCCAAGTCGAAGCTTCGGACAATCTCACCGATTGGTCGCTCTGGGACGTCCCCGCGAACGATGGCACCCCGCAGGCCGCAGGCTCCATCCGCTTCACCGGCCCCGCCACGGGAGCCAAGCAATTTTACCGCCTGTCGATCCGCGAACCGTAAACCACGCACGCCCACCCCGCATTTTTTCGATAAATCCACGTTGCCTGCCGCCGTATGATCGGCCCTCCAAGCAGCTCTCCCGGATTCATCGACACCTATGCACCATTTCTTCCGCCTCGCCAGCGTCGCTCTCGCAGGCCTCTCCGCCCTCGCCTCCGCGCAATCCACCCTTGAACAAAATTTCAAAAACCCTCCAACGAGCGCCCGCCCCTACGTCTGGTGGCACTGGATGGGATCGAATTTTTCCAAAGATGGCATCACCAAGGACCTCGAGGCCATGAAGGCCGCTGGCATCGGTGGAGCGACGATTTTTAACATCGCCTCCGCCGTCCAGGAATCACACAAACCCACGCTCAACAATCCTTGGCCAGACCAGACCTACCGCAGCCCGAAATACTGGGAGGCGCTCCGCCACGCTGCCGCAGAAGCCCAACGCCTCGGCCTGGAAATCGGCCTCCATAACACCGTCGGATACTCAACCACCGGCGGCCCGTGGATCGATGAAGCGAAGAATATGCGCAAAATCGTCAGTTCATCCACCTCGGTGGACGGCGGTAAACCGCTCAGCATCAAGCTCCCGCGCCCAGCCCCCACAAGCTACAGCGGTTGGGGAAATCACGGCCTCACGTTTTCACACTATCAGGACATCGCCGTCCTCGCCGTGCCCGCAACCGGCGTCATCGACCCCACGAAAATCATCGATCTCACATCCTCACTCCGCGGCGATGAAGTCTCGTGGAACGCACCCGCCGGCGCCTGGCAAGTGGTCCGCATCGGCCACGCACCCACCGGCGCAAATCCGCACCCACTCCCCGACGAACTCATCGGTAAAACGCTCGAAGTCGATAAAATGAGTCTTGAGCAAAACCGCTTCCACTGGGACCAAGTCATCGATCCCATCCGCGAGCACCTCGGCCCGCTCCTTGGCCAAAGTTTCCGCCACTTTCTCATCGATAGCTACGAGGCCGGTGCCCAGAATTGGACGCCGAAATTCCGTGATGAGTTCCAAAAACGCAAAGGCTACGACCCACTCCCATGGCTCCTCACCTTGGAAAAACGCAGCGTCGGCAGCGAGGAACTCAGCGCCCGCTTCCAGTGGGATTTCACCGACATCATCCGCACGCTC
Source organism: Verrucomicrobiota bacterium (assembly GCA_041182265.1). GTDB lineage: Bacteria > Verrucomicrobiota > Verrucomicrobiia > Verrucomicrobiales > Akkermansiaceae > Luteolibacter. The sequence continues at coordinate 4,887 of JBEGOB010000101.1, forward strand.
TACTACGAAAACGGCTGGCTCACCGGCCATGAAAAAATCAAATCCGTCGGCGCGGACCTCCAGTTCGAGCCCTACGGCGGCACCTTCGACACCGTCGAAGGCGCAGCCCTCGCCGACATCCCAATGGGCGAATTTTGGACCACCGGCGGCGGATCGATCAACTCGACCATCGTCGCCGCCGCCCGCGCCGCTGGCCGCACCACCGTGGGTGCAGAGGCCTTCACCGGCCCTCCCGACCTCAGCAAATGGTCGGAAACTCCCGCCTATCTCAAGCGCTCGGCCGACGGCGCATACGCCAGCGGCGCCAACCGCATGATCCTCCACCATTGGGTCCACCAACCCTTCGACGATCGCTACCAGCCTGGCATGGGCATGGGCTGGTGGGGCACTCACTTCAACCGCCACCAAACTTGGGCCAAGGACGGCACCGCATTTTTCAAATACCTCGGCCGCGTCCAAGCCCTCCTCCAAGCCGGCCAAGCCCCCGCGGATTTTGTCTCAGTCGGAAAAGCACAAGGAGCTGGCGACGTCATCTCCTGGCGTCTCTTCCGCACGGGCCTCGCCGTCCGTGACGGCCGCATCCTCCTCCCGAGCGGTCGCTCCTATCCATTTCTCAGTATCCCTCACGATGGCAACCTGCTCCCTGCCGACCTCGAAATCATCACCCGTCTGCTTGACCAAGGAGCCACCATCGTCTGCGCAAAACCCAAGGGCGCGCCGGGACTTGCCGGCCACCCGCAAAGCAGCGAGCAAGTCCGCTCCTCTCCGCTCTGGAATGGCGAGCCCATCCGCTCAATTGGCAAGGGCAAGCTCCACACTCAAGGCGACATCGCCACCGCCATCCGCGCGGCAGACATCACCGCCATCGCCCAAGTAAAGGGCGCACAGGGCATCGCCATCAGCGCCCGCCAAACCTCGGATGCCAGCCTTTTCTTCGTCGCCAACACCACCTCCGCGCCCCTGCAATTCACCGCTTCATTCCGCATCATGGGCAAGGGACCGGAACTCTGGAATGCCGAAACCGCAGAAATCCAACTCGCCCCAGTCTGGCGCATCAACGGCGCGCGCACGGAAGTCGATCTCACGCTCAACGCCTACCAATCGACCTTCGTCGTCTTCCAAAATTCGGAATTGCCGGCCGACCACCTCGTTTCCGCCGTCACCTCCACGCCGACGGGAAATTCTTTGAAAATCACCCAAGCCCGCTTCGGCACCCCGGAAAATCAGCGCTGGCTGGACGTCACCGAGAAACTCCGCGCCCTCGCCGCAAACGGCCACCTCCACCTCGCCGCCATCCACCCCGGAATCTTCGGCCGCGACCCCGCACCCAACGTCGTCAAGTCCCTGGAAGTTGACTACCAACTCGACGGTCAATCGCACACGCTCCGCACCCCGGAAGGAAAAGCGCTCACGCTCGGCACCCCGCAGCCCGCCTCCACTTTCCGCCTCACAGCCACCCGCGACGGCTCCGTCACCGCCTCGTCCGCCGTCGCGGAAACGCGCGTGGAACTCGCTTTCGCATCCGGCAAGCGCCAAACGCTCACCCTGCCCAGCCCAGCCGCCCCCGTCCCGCTGAGCGGAACCTGGCGCGTCCACCTCAAGTCGCCCGTGACCGAGCCGAAAACCATCGAACTCACCACGCTCCAAGACCTCGCGACCCACCCGGACCCCGCCGTGAAATACTTCTCGGGAACCGCCACTTACTCGAACCAGTTCGAAATTTCCAACACCCAGTCACCCGTCTTCCTCGAACTCGGAAAAGTCCACGACCTCGCACGCATCACGCTCAACGGCAAGGACCTCGGCGTCCTCTGGCGTCCACCGTTCACCCTCGATCTCACACCCGCCCTCAAACCCGGCACCAACCAGTTGCAAGTCGCCGTCACCAACACCTGGCACAACCGCCTCGTCGGCGACGAGCAATTCCCCGCTGATTTCGAATGGGGCGAGGACCGCGGCGACAAAGGCCACGCCATGAAATCCTATCCTGACTGGTTCGTCAAAAATCAAGCCCGCCCGGAACCGAACCGCAAAGCCTTCGTCACTTGGTATTATCACCGCAAGGACACGCCGCTGCTCCCCGCAGGGCTCGTCGGCCCCGTTCAAATCACACCTCACGCCGTCGCACGCATCCAACCTTAAGCGCGCACGACAGGCTGATTTTTCACCCAGACATTCTTCGAAATTGCGCACCATCCGCGTTGTATCCTCCAAAGTTCAAATTAGTTTGAACTTTGGAGGAATTTCCATACGCTCGCGGCGCGATGCCCGAAGTGCTGGATAAAAGCGGATATGAACTGGACCCCTTGGAACGCCAAGTGGTCGGGGTATTCGTGGATGGAGTGAAAGTCTTAGGACTCCCCCGCTCCATCGGAGAAATTTACGGACTCCTCTTCATTTCTCAGGAAGCGCTCTCGCTGGATGACTTCGTGCAGCGCCTGAACATGAGCAAAGGCTCAGCCAGCCAAGGCATCCGCATGCTCAAGAGCTTAGGCGCCATCCGTGAGGTGAACGGCAACGCGGACCGCCGCACTTACTACGAGCCCGCCGTCGAACTGAAACGGCTCGTCGGCGGTTTCATCCGTGAGCAAATCCGTCCTCACTTGGACAGCGGAAAATCCAAAATCAATCTTCTCAACTCCACCGCAGAATCCCTGGACGACCCACTCCGGCGGAAATTCATCAACGAGCGCCTAGAGCGCTTGGAAAGCTGGATGACCCGCGGCGGCAGAGTTCTCCCAATCCTCCAACGTCTTCTCGGCCAATGACTCCCACACCCTCCGAAGTTCCTGAGTGGTTCTGCGTCCGTTGCCAAACGAAACGCGAACACATCGCCGCTGGCCACCTGCGTGAGCTCGAGAATATCGAGGTTTTCTGCCCGCGCATCCGCTACCGCAAGGCAACCCGACGCGGAAAAATCTGGTGGGTGGAGCCGATGTTTCCCGGATACGTGCTCGCGAAGTTCAACATCGCGGAAATGGAACGCATGGTGACATTTTCTCACGGCGTTCGAGGCTTGGTCCGCTTCGGCTCGAAAATTCCACCCATCCCTGAGGAGTTCGTCCAAGCTCTCAAGCGCGAGGTCCTCGAACATCGCGGGGCTGAAGAACAAGAACTCATCACCATCAGCCCGAACGTCGAACTCGGCGACGAGGTGGAGGTCGCGCACGGCCCACTCCAAGGCATGCAAGGCACCGTCATCTCGATCCCCTCAGGCAGCGACCGCGTGAAAATCCTGCTGGAATTCCTCGGCAGCCCGCAAGCCGTGGATATCGACCTCTTTTCCATTCTACTCCCCCGCCGTCCGACGCTCTGACCTTCCGCCAATTTCCCTTCCGCCGACATGCCGCTCTCCCCACTCCACGTCACACCCCGCCAGCTCGTGCTGCCGGTCGGTCATGGCTTGGACGCGTGGCTTAATTTCACCCCATCCCAGCCTTGCAGGCCGATCACTCGACGGATTTCCTGATCATCGGCGCAGGCTTCTCCGGTCTGGTCATTGCCGAGCGCCTCGCCGCCGCAGGTTGGAAATGCGTGGTCGCGGACCGACGCAAGCACCTCGGCGGCAATGCACACGACGGAATCAACGAAGCGGGCGTCTTGGTCCACAGCTACGGCCCGCACTATTTCCGCTCAAACTCACCGCGCATCGTCGATTACTTATCCGCGTTCACCGATTGGCATTCCGTCAGTTACACGATCAAAAGCCACGCTCGCGGCCGCTACTGGAGCTTCCCCATCAACTTGAATACCTTCGAGGAATTCACCGGAAACTCAGCAACAAGCGCGGAATTCACCGCATGGCTGGAACAGCATCGCAGCGCCATCGCCACCCCCCAAAATTCGGAAGAGGTCATTCTCTCGCAAGTCGGTCGCGAACTTTACGAGCTGTTTTTCGAGGGCTACACGCTCAAGCAGTGGAAGCGCCACCCGCGTGATCTCGACGCCTCAGTCTGCGGCCGCATCCCCATCCGCACCAATCGCGACGACCGCTATCTCTCGGAATCGTTCCAAGCCCTGCCGAAAAAAGGCTACACCGCCCTCTTCGAAAACATCGTCGCCGCCTCGCCACGCACCAGCGTCCACCTCGGCATCGACCACCACGAGGCACGCGCGCGCTGGAGTCACAAACACCTGATTTTTACCGGAGCCATCGACGAGTTCTACGGCCACCGCTTCGGCCCCCTGCCCTACCGCTCACTCCGCTTCGAGGCAGAATCCTTCACGGCGGAGCAACTCCGCTGCCGCGAGCCCATCGCCGGCAAACCAGGATTTTGGCAACCGGCCATGCAAGTGAACTATCCCGGCCTGGAAACTCCCTTCACGCGCATCGTCGAGATCAAACATGCGACTGGCCAAGCCATCGATGCCACCACCATCGTCCGCGAATACCCAAAAGATTGGACTCCCGGCGACGAACCCTTTTATCCAGTCCCCGCACCCGAAGCCCGCGCAGCATTCCAACGCTACTCCTTCCTCGCCGCAGCGGAACCCTCCACCAGCTTCATCGGCCGCCTCGCCACCTACCGCTACTACAACATGGACCAAGTCACGGGCATGGCGATTGCTGAGGCGGAAAAACTTCTCTCAAACTACGGATCCAATTTATGAAAAAACTATTCATCGCGGGGCACCGCGGCATGGTCGGCGCGGCACTTGTCCGTGAAGCAGAAAAACTCGGCGGCTTCGAAGTCATCACCGCAACACGCAAGGAACTCGACCTCTGCAACCAAGCCGCAGTCTTCGATTTCCTCGCCTCGCAAAAGCCGGACATCGTCATCATCGCCGCTGCCAAAGTCGGCGGCATCCACGCGAACTCGACCTACCCGGCGGATTTCATTTACGAAAATCTCGCCATCGCCTCCAACCTCGTCGAGGGCAGCCGCCGCGCCGAGGTGCCGCGCGTCCTGTTCCTCGGCTCATCCTGCATCTACCCGAAATTGGCACCCCAACCCATGCCGGAAGACTGCCTGCTCACCAGCCCGCTTGAGGTGACCAACGAGGCCTACGCCATCGCAAAAATTGCCGGCCTCAAGCTTTGCCAACACTACCGCGCCCAACACGGCATCCTCTACCACAGCGCGATGCCCACCAATCTCTACGGCCCTGGCGACAACTACCACCCAGAGAATTCACACGTCATCCCCGCGCTCATCCGCCGCTTCCATGAGGCAAAAGCCCGTGGCGACGCCAGCGTCACCATCTGGGGAACCGGCACCCCACGCCGCGAATTCCTCCACGTCCACGACCTCGCCAGCGCCTGCTTCCACCTCCTCACTCTCGATGCTCCCCCAGACTGGGTGAACGTCGGCGTCGGCGATGACGTGACGATTTTCGAGCTCGCATCCCTCGTCGCTGAGACCATCGGCTTCACCGGAGAAATCCTCACCGATCCCACAAAACCGGACGGCACCCCGCGCAAACTCTTGGATATTTCCAAAATCCGCGCCACCGGCTGGGAACCCTTGGTTTCCTTCAAAGACGGCTTGGCGGCTGCTTATCAAGATTTCCTAGCCACTCTTGCCAGCGGTCAAGCCAGACTCTAAAACCTTCCCCAACAGACATAAGTCACACACACACACCGACCCCCACAGACAACCCAAACACACCATGAAACGCGCTCTCATCACCGGCATCACCGGCCAAGACGGATCTTACCTCGCAGAGTTCCTTCTCGAAAAAGGCTATGAAGTCCACGGCATCAAACGCCGTGCCTCGCTCTTCAACACCCAACGGATCGATCACATTTACGAAGATCCCCATCTCGAAAATTCGCGTTTCCGCCTGCACTACGGCGACCTCACCGATTCCTCGAACCTGACCCGCATCATCAGCGAGGTGCAACCGGATGAAGTTTACAACCTCGGCGCACAATCTCACGTCGCCGTCTCGTTCGAAGCCCCGGAATACACCGCAGACGTCGATGCCATCGGCACACTCCGCCTGCTTGAGGCCATCCGCTTCCTCGGATTGGAAAAGAAAACCCGCTTTTACCAAGCATCCACCTCCGAGCTCTACGGTCTCGTTCAAGAAATTCCTCAAAAGGAAACCACCCCATTCCATCCGCGCTCTCCCTACGCTGTGGCGAAGATGTATGCCTACTGGATCACCGTGAATTATCGCGAAGCCTACGGCATGTATGCCTGCAACGGCATCCTCTTCAACCACGAGTCACCCCGCCGCGGCGAGACGTTCGTCACCCGCAAAATCACCCGCGCCGTGGCCAACATCGCCCAAGGCCTGGAATCCTGCCTCTTCCTCGGCAACATGGATTCCCTCCGCGACTGGGGACACGCCAAGGACTACGTCCGCATGCAGTGGATGATGCTCCAGCAGGAAACACCTGACGATTTCGTCATCGCCACCGGCAAGCAAATCTCCGTCCGCGAGTTCGTCCGCCTCTCCGCCAAGGAAGCCGGCATCGAGCTGGAATTCTCAGGCTCCGGCGAACAGGAAATCGCCACGATCAGCGCCGTGGATGCGGAAAAAGCGCCGTCCGCCAAGGTCGGCGACGTCATCGTCCGCGTGGACCCGCGCTATTTCCGCCCTGCAGAGGTGGAAACACTGCTCGGCGACCCAACCAAGGCGAAGGAAAAACTCGGCTGGATCCCTGAAATCACCGTCGAGGAAATGTGCGCAGAAATGGTTGCTTCTGACTTGGAAGCTGCCCGCTGCCACTCACTGCTCAAGGCACACGGCCACCACGTTTCCGTCTCGAAGGAATAAGCACGCCCTCTGGCCCGCATTCTGGCGGCGTGGCGGGGACACTCTCCTCAACACGCCGTCATCCAAATGCTTGCGCCAGATCCCCTGCCTCGCTTGCCCTCCACCTCCACTTTATGAAAAAAGTCTTTGTCTCCGGATGCTACGACATCCTCCACGCCGGCCACCTTCAGTTTTTCGAAGAAGCACGCGCTTTGGGGGATTACCTCATCGTTTCCTTCGCCTCAGCCGAGGTTTTATGGCATCACAAGCGCCGGAAACCCTCGATCCCGGACGACCATAAACGCGCCCTGCTCCAAGGCCTTCGCATGGTGGACGAGGTGATCGTGACGCAAGGCCACAAGGAGGGACTGGATTTCGAGGAGGATTTTCTCCGCATCCGCCCGGACTTTCTCATCGTCACGGAGGATGACAAGTATGGCGACGTGAAGCGCGAACTCTGCGCTGCTGTCGGCGCGAAATACACCCTACTGCCGAAAACGCCTCCACGCTTCGCCCCGGTCTCGACCAGCTCGATCGTCCGCTGGGTCCAAGCACCCACCGAAGCCCCACTGCGCGTGGATCTGGCTGGCGGCTGGCTCGATGTCCCACGCTTTTCACGCCCGGGCGAATACATCGTGAACTGCGCAATTTCTCCGCTCGTCTCGCTCCGTGAGTGGCCTTACGAAAAACAAGCCGGCCTCGGCGGCAGCGGCGCTTGGGCACTCCTCAACGGCCGCGATGGCGTGGAATCGGAAATCGACCTCGGCGTCGGCTGGCAAGACCCCGCCGTCATCCGCGAAACTGGGCTTTGTGTCTGGCGCTCCGGCAC
>JBEGOB010000102.1:0-12595 GCA_041182265.1 Verrucomicrobiota bacterium
TGTCGCGTTTTGTCTTATTGCTTCATGTCGAACCACTTCCACATTTTGCTGGAGGTGCCGCCGATGCCGGAAGGCGGGATTTCCGAGGAACTGCTGCTGACGCGCTTGTCGGCGACTAACACGGAGGCTTTCGTGGCGGGCGTGGCAAAGAAAATTGCGGAGGCACGCAAGGCGGGTCGCGAGGAATGGGTGGCGGAAATTTTTGCCCGGTTTACCTATCGGATGCACAATTTAAGCGAATTTATGAAGACCTTGTTGCAGCGCTTCACGCGCTGGTTCAATCGGACGCACCAGCGCAGCGGAACTTTGTGGGAGGAGCGCTACAAGAGTGTGATCGTGGAAAGTGGCGTGGCGGCCCGGACGATGGCGGCTTATATCGACTTGAATCCGGTACGGGCTGGGATGGTGGCGGACCCGGCGGAATATCGTTGGAGCAGCTACGGTGAGGCGGTTGGCGGCGGGACGAAGGGGAACGGTAAAAAGGCGCGGGAGGGGCTGGTTAGGGCGTGCATGAGTCACCAGGGCGCGGGTTTTGAGGCGGATCGGTGGAAGGATGTTTCGCGGATTTATCGGCGGACGATGGGGCTGGCCTTAGGCCGAAAAAGCGGGAATGCGGAGGTGAGAAAGGGTGCTGCGGAAGCTCAAATGAATACGGCGGAGATGTTGGAGGCGAAGGGAAATGGAACGGTGTTGCCGGACTTGGGGATGGCGAAGATGCTGCGTTGCCGGGTGAGGTATTTCACGGATGGCGCGGTGATTGGAAGCAAGGCGTTTGTAAATGAGGTTTTCGACGGCGCGCGTGAGCGTTTTCCGGCGAAGCGCAAGGATGGTGCACGGCGCATGCGCGGGAGCGGCGCGCCTGCAGCGGGCGAGCTATGGAGTATGCGAGACTTACGAGTGCGAGTGTGATTTCCAGAACGGGCGAAATTTCAGTGAATTTAAGAACGACATTCGATGGATCTTCTGAATGACCCAACAGGTCCTCACGCAGGAATGTGAGCCCGCCGAGATGCTGATCAAGGAGCGCGGAGCGGGCAATTCCCTGCGAGTGGGTCTGCCCCGATGCTCTCGAATGAAAGAGGAGTTTGTGGCTTCCCAAACTGTGGGGAATTTGTGCAAGATGCGTTTAGAACCTTCGAAAATTTTATTCGCGCCACCGCCATTATGTCCACATATAGCCTGTTGCAAGTCACCTTGGACCAGAGAATCGACCGCGATGCCTTGGAAGAGGCCTCGCGTGTTGCGAGTTCGGTGGCACGCGCGGATTGCGCACGGATGGGGCGCGATTTGTTCGGCATTCTAGTTTCTGGCCTTGGTTTTTCCGAGGCGAGCGCCTTCCAAGCGGAGCTCATGCGCTGGAATTTCCCTACCGATCTCGTTGCGGACGACGCACTGCCGCTGCTGCACGAGCCGTTCACGGTTCAGGCTTTGGAAGTCATCGGCGAGGTGCTTGTTTTCAGCGATGCGATGGGCCGCAAGCAGACGCGTCCGCTCACCGACTTGGTCTTCATGGCTGGCGGATTCGTCCAACAAATCGAGTTCAAGCGCGACTCGCAGCTCACCTTGGTAAACCCCGTCTCCGGTGGGCCCACGGTGGAGATCGAGCGTCGGCGGTGGGAGGAAAATCGCACCGAGTTCCGGCTCGATTTTTTCTTTTGGGCCAGCCCTAACCGTCTGCGACTCAGCATGAGTGAGTCCACCACTTTTTTCTATCAAGGCCACCCACTGCGCTTGCGCCATGCCGCGGCGATCCATGCGATGGTGGATGATTTGCTCACGCTGTTGCCGCCGGAAAGAATCAACGTGGGCCTGAAGAGTCATCATCAGCCCATTCTCTATCCAGGTAAAACCAGCTATGAAGAGGAAATCCGCTGGCATTTTTATCAACTCACGCCGCGCGCTTAGTCGGTTTTGACACGCCGCTCCACTCACCAAAATCCAAACGCATGTGGTTTCCGAAATTTGAATTCAACACGTGGTTGGGACTCGTGATGCTGATTGTGTTTTATGGCATCGGCATCTTGCATGTCCTTCATGCTTTGATGAATGTCCGGACTTCGCAAGGCACAGTGGCTTGGGTTATTTCCCTGCTCACCGTGCCCTTCGTGGCCATTCCGCTCTACTGGATGTTAGGGCGGACGCGGTTTTCCCGGGAAATCAGCGGACGGCGGAAAATGGACAGCCAGCTTGGGAAACTCGCCAAGCGCATGCATGAGCGGTTGATGGACTATCAGGTGGAGATTCCTGAGGACGACGCGTTCGAGCGTGCCGCGCAATTTCTCGGTGGCTTGCCATTTACGCGGGGCAATCGGCTTGAGTTATTGATCGATGGCGAGCGCGCGTTCGAGCGGATTTTTGAGGCGATTCAAGCGGCGCAGCATGACATTTGCGTGAATTTTTTCATTGTGAAAAATGATAGGCTTGGTGCGCGGTTCCAGCAGGCGCTCATTGCAAAAGCGCGCGCTGGGGTGAAAGTTTACTTCCTATTTGATGAAATCGGCTCGCACAAGCTCCCGCGCCGCTACCTCAAGGCGATGACTGTTGCGGGCATTCAGTGCCGCCCCTTCGGCATCAATCGGTTTTGGTGGTCGCGGCTTCAATTGAACTTTCGCAACCACCGGAAAATTGTGGTTTGCGATGGGAAAACCGCATTCATCGGCGGCTTGAATGTGGGTGACGAATACCTCGGCCGCGACCAACGCTTCGGCGAGTGGCGGGATACCCATTTGAAAATGCAGGGGCCGGTGGTCCATGCGGTGCAGTTGGTTTTCCTAGAAGATTGGTTTTGGGCGTCGAACGAAGTTCCTGATTTGCAATGGGAAACAGAGGCGGAGCCGGCGGACCAAGTTGCCGCCATTATTCCGACTGGCCCGGCGGACCCGCTGGATTCTTGGTTGTTAGTTGTGGCGGAGGCGGCGAATTCCGCGCGCGATAAATTATGGATCACATCGCCGTATTTCGTGCCGGATGACGGCGTGATCACGGCCTTGCAAGCTGCGGCCATCCGCGGGGTGGATGTCCGGATTTTGCTGCCAGAGCGGCCGGATCACCTGCTGGTCTGGCTTTCTGCGTTTTCTTACTTCGAGCAGGCGATTCCGTTTGGCGTGAAATTATTTTGGTATTCGCGGGGATTTTTGCACGAGAAAGTCATGCTCATTGATGAGCGATTGGCGGCAGTTGGAACGGCAAATTTGGACAATCGGTCATTTCGCCTGAATTTTGAAATTACGGGATTTTCGACGGATTCGGGTTTTGTGAAAGAGGTCCGTGACATGCTCGTTAGGGATTTTGAAGATTCGCGGGAGGCGCTTGTTGAGGATTTCACGAGGAAATCCTGCTTCTTTCGAGCGGCCTGCCGTGCGGCGCGCTTGTTTGCGCCGATTCAGTGATAACGTGCGGTTTCCGCAGGGATTTCTTGATTCCCGGGCAAGACGAGTGAGTTAGGGTGATGGGTATGAAATCGGATCGGGTGGTGATTGTTGGCGGCGGAGTCATCGGTCTTTGCAGCGCGTATTATGCGCTGAAGCGCGGCTTCGCGGTGACGGTTCTTGAGCGTGAGGCGGCGGGTGCGGACAATTGTTCGATGGGGAATGCCGGGATGATCGTGCCGAGCCATTTCACGCCGTTGGCTGCGCCGGGCATGATGGCCAAGGGCTTGCGCTGGATGTGCAACCCGGAAAGTCCGTTTTATGTGAGGCCACGCTTGAGCCTGGAATTGCTGCGCTGGGGTTGGTTGTTTTACCGAAATTCCACGGCACGGCACGTCGCGGAATCCCGGGAATTGCTGCGGGATTTAAATTTAGAGAGTCGCCGGCTTTTTGCGGAACTCGCTGAAAATGAGGACTTTGGCCTGGTGAAGCGGGGTTTGTTGATGCTTTGCAAGACGCAGAAAGGCTTGGATGAAGAGGCGGAAGTGGCGCACGAGGCGCGGGAAATCGGCCTTGGGGCGGATGTCTTGGATGCGGCGGCCACGCGTGCGCTGGATCCCGGGGTGACGATGGATGTGGCGGGTGCGGTGCATTTTCCGCAGGATTGCCACTTGGACCCGGCGCGTTTTATGGCCGCGATCCGGCAGCGGGTGCGGGCGGCGGGTGGCGTGATCGAGAGCGGCGTGGCGGTGGATTCCGTGGAGCTGCGCGGGGGGCAGGTGATTGCCATGGTGGCGGGGTCACGGCGCTATGAGGGCGGGAAATTCGTGATCGCCGGTGGCGCATGGACGGCGGAGTTGCTGAGATCGGTGGGCATGAAATTGCCCCTGCAAGCGGGCAAAGGTTACTCACTCACGGTGGACACGCCGCCGGAATTGCCGGAACTTTGCTCTATTTTTGCCGAGGCAAAGGTGGCCGTCACGCCGATGGGCGGCAAGCTGCGCTTCGGCGGCACGATGGAGGTGGGTGCCTGCGATCGCTCAATCAATCCAGCGCGCGTTCGTGGCATTGTGAAATCGGTGAATGCGTATTTCCCGGAGTTTTCCGAGAAGGATTTCGACGCCGTGCAAGCGTGGGCCGGCCTTCGCCCAGTCTCGCCAGACGGCATTCCTTACGTGGGCGGCGTCCCGGCGGCGGGCAATCTTTTGGTTGCCACCGGACATGCCATGATGGGTCTCAGTCTGGCGCCGGTCACGGGCCGGATCATCGCAGACTTGCTCGCGGACGAGTCACCGTTCCGCTCCATTTCCGGGATGGCGCCAGGTAGGTTCAGTTAGGCGGTTCGCAGGCGGCGACGGTATGCAAGCGGGCTGATGCCGACGGCTTGTTTGAACTGGCGAGAAAATGCGGATTGGTCGGAATAACCGCAGGAAAGCGCGATTTGTGCGATCGCTTCGGAGCTCGTGGCGAGTCGTGTGCAGGCGGCGTCGATGCGGACTTTGACTAGATATTGCCCGGCGGTGACGTGGAAAAGTGCGCGGATGCGTTGGTCGAATTGATAGACGGATAGGCCGGCCATTTCCGCGAGTTGTGGCAGGCGGAGTGGCTGGTCGTAGTTGCGGTGGATATGATCGACGGCGGCGGAAAGTGCGGCGAAGTCGCCGTCCTGTTGGCCGGGTGGGTGGAGGTCGCGCGAGATACCGCAGATGCCGCGGATTTGGCCATTTTTCCCGATGACGGCCTGCTTGAAAGTGAGGCACCAGCCACTGCGTCCGCCAGGATAGAGGTGGAGCTCTAGGTGGTCGCGGATGGGTGCGCCGGTGCTGAGAATCGCCCGGTCTTGGAGGGCGAAGGCTTGGCCGAGCGGGGGTGGGAAAAGCGCATCTGCGGTGAGTCCGAGCGCGTCATCCTTGCGGGCGAGCCCGCAGCGTGAGGCGAGGGTGTCATTGACGGCCATGTAGCGCCCAAGCGCGTCTTTGACGAAGAAAACGATGTCTGGAACCCCGTCGAAAAGTAGGTCCACAGGCAGCGGGCCTTCGAGCGAGGCAAAAAAGTTTTTCCGAAGTGCGGTTCCTGAGTGCATGAGAATTTCGCGGCGCGGCCTCGGCTTATACAAATTCGAGAGCGCCCGCTAGCGCATTCGCCAAGACCGGAATGCTATAAATTTTTGCATCTCATGAGAGCGGCGCAAATTCAAGTCATCGATTCACACACGGAGGGCGAGCCCACACGGGTCGTGATTTCTGGAGCGCCGGATTTGGGTGGCGGACCGCTGGCGGAACGTGCGCGGCGGTTGCGTGAGGAGCATGACTGGCTGCGCAGTGCGGTGTGCAATGAACCGCGCGGGCATGAGGCGATGGTCGGCGCGCTGTTGTGCGAGGCATACGCGCCGGACTGCGTGTGCGGCGTGATTTTTTTCAACAATGTCTCGACCTTGAACATGTGCATTCACGGCACGATCGGCCTGGTGGTGACTCTCGCGCACATGGGAAAAATCCAAGCGGGCGTGCACCGGATCGACACGCCAGTGGGTGTTATTTCAGCCGAGCTTCGTGCGGATGGCTCGGTGGAGGTTGCCAATGTTCCGAGCTATCGCAAGGCGGCTGGGGTGGCGGTGGAAGTGGCTGGCTGGGGACTCATCTGCGGCGACATTGCATGGGGCGGAAATTGGTTTTTCCTAATCGATGCGCAAGGACCGGCTGTGGAATTTTCAAACTTGGAGGCGCTCACGCAATTCACGTGGGCCGTGCGCCAAGCGTTGGCTGCGCAGGGCATCACGGGCGACGGCGGGATGGAGATCGATCATATCGAAGTTTTCGGTCCGCCGACGGATTCGGCGATTTCTGATAGCCGGAATTTCGTTCTCTGCCCGGGAAAAGCGTATGACCGCTCGCCGTGCGGCACCGGCACCAGCGCCAAGCTCGCGTGTTTGCATGCTGACGGAAAGTTGCAAGCGGGCGATGTCTGGCGGCAGGCCGGGATTTTGGATACGGTCTTCCAAGGTCGCATCGATGTCATGCCTGATGGTAAAATAACACCACGCGTCGCTGGCCGCGCTTGGGTGAATGGCGAGAGTTTCTATCATTTCGATCCAGCCGATCCTTTTCTCAACGGAATTCCAACACACAACCCACCACCTAACTTATGAGCATTTTATGGAAGGGCGTCATGCCCGCAACACTGACGCAGTTCAACGCGGATCTGAGCATCGACCACGGCATGATGGCCGCGCACGGCCAATGGTTGATCGAGCACGGATGCACGGCGATTGTCGCACACGGCTCGCTGGGAGAAGGTGCGACGCTCACGTTTGATGAGAAAATCGCGCTGCAAAAGACCTATGTCGCCGCTTTGCCTAACACCCCAATTATTCCGGGAGTTGCGGCGCTTTCGACCCAGGAAGCCGTGGCCATTGCCAAGGCGGCGCAAGACAATGGCTGCCGGGGGCTGATGGTGCTGCCGCCCTATCTGTATTCTTCGGATTGGCGGGAAATGAAGGCGCACATGGCGGCGGTCATTGCTGCAACGGACTTGCCGTGCATCATTTACAACAATCCTGTCGCGTATAAAACCGACTTCACGCCGGCGCATATCAAGGAGCTTGCCGACGAGTTTCCGAACGTCGCGGCGGTGAAGGAGTCGTCCACGGATGCCCGTAGAATTGCGGGAATTCGTGAAATTTGCGGCACGCGCGTCGCCTTGGGCGTGGGCGTGGATGATTGTGCGTTAGAAGGTGCGGCGATGGGCGCGAGTTTCTGGATCACCGGCGTGGGCGGCGCATTTCCCACTCACAACGTGAAGCTATGGGATCTAGCAACATCCGGCCGGATCGAGGAAGCGATGCCTCTCTATCATTGGATGCTGCCGATGCTGCGCATGGATACGGTTGTGAAATTCGTGCAGCTCATCAAGCTCCAGCAAACTCTCGCCACTGGCGGGAAACTTGGCAACAATCGCGTCCGTCCGCCACGGCTCACACTCGCCGGAGCGGAACTCGCAGACGCCACCGCGATCATTGAAAAAGCGCTGGCCACGGCACCGTCGCTCTAACTTCAAAAACCGATTCACTCACATGACCACCTCACTCCTCGGCACTTCGTTCATCGGAAATTCGCGCTCGCATGGAATCGAAATTTGCGGCCACGCCGTGCAACCTGGGACCGGGGAGCTGCTGGCACCGTCCTTCGTCACCGCGACGCCGGATGAGGTCGAGCGGGCGGTCTCACTGGCAGCAAGTGCGTTTCCGGTTTTTTCCAACCTGCCTGCGAGAAAACGGGCGGAATTTCTGCGTGCAATCGCCCGGGAAATCGAAAATTCGTTAGAAGACATCGTGGCGCGTGGCCAATTGGAGACTGCGCTTCCCGAGGCGCGTTTGCGGGGTGAGGCGGGGCGCACGGTCGGGCAGTTGCGCATGTTTGCCGCCTTGATCGAGGAGGGCTCGTGGGTGGATGCCCGGATTGAGCGGGCCCAAGCGGACCGCCAGCCGATCCCGAAAGTCGATCTGCGGTCGATGCTGCGCCCTCTCGGACCCGTCGCAGTTTTCTGTGCGAGCAATTTTCCGCTGGCATATTCCGTGGCTGGCGGGGACACGGCGTCCGCGCTGGCCGCAGGCTGTCCGGTGGTGGTGATCGCCCATGAGGCGCATCCCGGCGTCGCCGAATGGGTCGCTACGGCGCTGATGCGTGCGGCGCGCGAGACGAACATGCCCGAGGGCGTTTTTTCCATGCTTTACGGCGGCGGGCGCAGCGTCGGAGCCGCCGTGGTCAAGCATCCGGTGATCCAGGCTGTCGGCTTCACAGGTTCGCGTTCCGGCGGGATGGCGCTGATGGAAATTGCCGCAAATCGTCCCCAGCCGATTCCGGTGTATGCGGAGATGAGTTCGGTCAATCCCGTGGTGATTCTGGAAGGTGCCTTGGCGCGTGGGGAGGAAGCCTTGGCTGAGGCATTCTTCGGCTCGCTCACACTGGGAGTCGGGCAATTTTGTACGAACCCCGGCTTGGTTTTTCTGCCGGAAGAGGGGGGCGAGGCCTTTCTCGCGCGGCTTAAGTCACTGATAGAAGCGAGCATGCCGGGCATGATGTTGCACGCAGGTATCTGCCAAACATACGCGGAATCCACCGCCGCTGTGACTGGCACAGAAGGTGTGGAAATTCTCGCACGCAGCGCACGCAGCGCTGGCCCCGGTGAGGCGGCTCCAGTGGTTTTCAAAGTCTCTCTAGCAGACTTCCTCAAGCATGGCAGCCTCCAGCAGGAAATGTTCGGCCCCGCGAGCTTGATCGTCCGTGGCAGCTTGAGTGAGATCCTGGCGGCGATTCCACGGCTGGAGGGACAACTCACGGCAAGTTTGCATGCCACTGAGCCTGAGCTACTTCATCATGCGGCGCTGGTGACTGCCCTGCAAAGTCGTGCGGGCCGACTCATTTTCAATGGCTTCCCCACCGGGGTGGAAGTCTGCACCAGCATGGTCCATGGCGGCCCCTTCCCCGCAACTTCTGACGGGCGCAGCAGCTCAGTGGGCACCTTGTCGATCGGGCGCTTCTGTCGGCCGGTCGCGTGGCAAAGTTTCCCGGACGCCGCACTTCCACCGGAACTTCAGGAGGCGAATCCGCTCGGTATCAAGCGCATGGGCTAGAAAGATCTCGCCCGCCACACAGGTATAAGGGCGCATGAGATTTCTCTGCCTATGCATCGCAAGCGCCGTTTCGTTGCCGCTTATGGCAGCGCAAAACGTGCTTTTGCTCTGTATCGATGACCTCCGACCGGACTTGGGCTGTTACGGCGTCCCTCACGCGGTGACGCCTCACATCGACCAACTCGCCGCGGAATCTCGCATTTTCACGCATCATTACGTCCAAGCACCCACCTGCGGTGCCTCGCGCTACGCCTTGTTGACCGGCCTCTACGGTCCCGGCGGCAATTCTGCGCTCATGGACCGTGCGAAAAAATTGGATCCAAAGCGCCCATCGCTGCCGGAAACTTTTCGTCAGGCAGGATTCACGACGGTGGCAGTCGGGAAAGTTTCCCACCACCCCGGCGGCCTCGGCGGAAAGTTTTGGAACGATCCGAAAGAGGTCGAGATGCCGCAGGCTTGGGATCGGCAACCGCTCCCTTGTGGCCCTTGGAAGCACCCACAAGGCATGATGCACGGGCTTGCCAAGGGCGCAACTCGCAGCAACAAACTCTATCCCGCGCTGGAAGCTGTGGATGGACCGGATACGATCTATCCAGATGGATTGATCACCCAGACCGCACTTGGTGAACTCAAAACACTCGCTGCCTCGGAAAAGCCATTTTTGTTAGCTATTGGCTGGATTCGGCCGCACCTTCCATTTGGCGCACCCGAGAAATTTCTTAAACTTCATGCGAAAACCGCGCTGCCGGCCATCCCTCATCCGCTCCGTCCTCAAGGGAAAACCACTTGGCATGCGAGTGGCGAGTTCACTCGCTACGATCACGCTGGGCACGATGCACGGACGGATTCCGATTACGCCGACCGCGTCAGGCGGCACTACGCAGCTTGTGTTAGCTATGCAGACGCCCAAGTCGGCGAGGTTCTACGTGCGTTGAAATTGCTAAAACTCGACCAAAACACCGTCGTCGTATTATGGGGCGACCACGGGTGGCACCTTGGCGAACATGGGATCTGGGGCAAGCACTCGTTATTTGAGGAATCCCTTCGCTCACCTTTAATTGTCCGCCAACCGCGCATGCCCGATCCGGGAAAATCCAGCGCAGCCGTGGTCGAAACCATCGATATCTTCCCTACGCTTTGCGAGCTTTGTGAGGTGAAAACTCCGGAATTCCTGCACGGCACGTCCTTAAAAAGCCACCTACAGAACCCGCGCCTCACCGGTGGCGCGGCCATTTCTTATCAAGACCGCGCGGAGTCTCTCCGCACCTCGCGCTATCGCTTGATCCGACACCATGCGGCATCAGGAAAGCATCCGTTTTTCGAACTTTACGACCACCAAAGCACCGCTGTAGAAACGCTCAACCTCGCGCAAAGCCACACTGAAATCGTCACGAAACTTTCCGCACAACTTGATCATAAGTTAGAAAACACACCCCCATGATTGTCTCAATTTTCATTCCAAGAACATGGCTTCGCTTCGCACTTGGCGGCATTCTGTTCACATCCAGCCTAACCGCCACACTCCACGCGGAGAACACCCCACTCGTGAACTCCGGATTTTTCGCAGAGCTTAAAAAAGTTTGGCCGCAAAACCGCAGCATCCAACTGGTTTTCCACGGACATAGCGTTCCCTCTGGTTATCATAAAACGCCGGAAATCAAGACTTTTGAGTCTTATCCGCATCTCGTCCATCGCGCTCTAGCTGGAAAATACCCCACCGCCGTGACCAACTGCATCATCACCGCCATCGGTGGCGAGAATAGCCACAAAGGCGCGGAACGCTTTGAGAACGATGTGCTTTGCCACCGCCCCGACTTGCTATTCATCGATTACGCCTTGAACGACCGTGGCCTCACGGAAAAACAGATGCAGGATGCCTGGACTGCCATGATCGAGCAGGCGCTCTCCCACGCGATCCCCGTGGTGCTCGTCACCCCAACAGGTGCGGAAGATGTGAATTTCCAAAATCCGGATGATCCGCTGCTGCGCCGTGCGGAGATCATCCGCTCACTCGGCCGAAAACATGGTGTGCCAGTCGCAGACGTCTTCCAAAAATGGTCGGAAACGGTGGCTGCGGGCACACCGCAAAGCGCACTTTTAAGCCAGTCAAACCACCCGAATCTCGCTGGCCACCAACTCGCAGCCGACGTCATTCTTGAGCTCTTGAATCGCTCTGATTTCGCCAAATAATCTCACCCAAATCCGCCGATCCCCATGCTTGGCGAAGGGCCCCACTTGATTTAGAAAAAAACATCATGAATCGCAGAACCTTCATCCGCACCACCTCCGCCACCACTCTCGCGCTCACTCAAGTTGGCAGCGTCTTCGCCCTTGAGGCGGACAACGCCTACCGGAAAAACATCGGCATCCAGCTCTACACGCTGCGCAACGAACTCGGGAAAGACGCGGCCGGCACGCTCAAACAAGTCGCCGCCGCCGGCTACAAGCAAGTCGAGCTCTATGGGTTTCCCAATGCGGATGCCATGATCGCAGGCGCAAAGGACGCTGGCCTCGCAATCCATTCCGCACACTTTGAGTGGGATTCCGTGGTGAACCCGAAGGACGCCGCCATGTCGGATTTCCTGAAAATCCTCGATAAAGCGAAGAATCTCGGCCTCAGCCACCTTGTCATCCCCTACCTCCAGGAGCCGAACCGCAAGACCTTGGATGACTACAAAAAAGTCGCGGAAAATTCGAATCGCGCTGCAAGCCTTGCCAAATCCGCAGGAATTCAACTTTCCTATCACAACCACAGCTTCGAATTCGAGCCCAAGGCAGGCGGCAAGTCCGGCTATGACGTTTTCATCGAGGAGTTTTCCCCGGAAATGCAGTTCGAGCTCGATGTCTTCTGGGTCAAGGCAGCAGGAATCGAACCTGTCGATCTGATCAAAAAATTGAGCGGCCGCGTCTCACAGTTGCACCTAAAAGACCTGAAAAATGGCATTCAAACTCCGTTTTTCGCAGGAAATCTGCCGCCAGATGCTTTCCAAGAACTTGGCGACGGCATCATCCCGATGGAGCCGATTCTCGTTGCCGCTGCGGCCGCCGGCGTGAAGCACTGCCACGTTGAGCAGGATCAATCGCCAGACGCTCTACAAAGCATCCGTCAGAGCATGGAGTTCTTGCGCAAGCTCTAACGGACACATCAACTTCTCAAGCTTTGCGGCCCTCGTCGTATTCGAAGTATTCAAGCATCGTCTTGATTTCATCGCGTGCCTCGAGGCCGCTTTCCTGCTTCCTGCGTGCTAGGATTTCTGAGACGCCGTCGTTCCAACCGACTTTGCTCAGGTATTGATTCCAGATAAAGAGATCACCCTCGCTCAATTCGCGGCCGTTTTCATAACACCACTTGAGAATTTCCTCGTCGCTCCCACCTTGTAAAACACGCGCAGTTAGATCGGCGTAGTTCACTCTCAGAAAATCCACACAGCGTGCATCAAAGCCGCCGCCGAGGTTGTTGCAGAAATCCTCCAGCAGCTCGCCACTTGCGAAAAGGCGGATTTTGTCGAGCATCCGGGCGAAGTAAATCATCCCAAGCGTTTCTTGATAGGCGGATCGTGGAGCGGATTTCATAAATGATGTGGCGTGACGCTAG
>JBEGOB010000103.1:0-31731 GCA_041182265.1 Verrucomicrobiota bacterium
GGGGGGGAAGAGATTGGAAGGGGGGATGTGAAGAAATAAATTTCTGAATTGTTTTGTCTATCGATGATTGCACGCACGGTGCGCTACAGGGGAGGCTAGGAAAAAGAAATTAAGAGGCTTATGCACCGTTGACACGTCTAAGATTGTTAGAATTTTTTTGCAGAATCATCGAAACAGTTCAGGCAGTCCTTCAAAAGTGCAAAGTGGTGATTTCCACCCTCTCCAGTCTGCTTCTTCATCGCCGCAATAGCTCTCGGAAGACCTGGTGCAAACGCTTTCATGGCGTGCTTGGTAATCTGCCAAAATGTGGTCCAAGGCGCGACGGCATCTATGACTGATGAATGGCCGAAAAGCGTAGGTGGCGTCGGTGATAATCGGAACGCTCTGCGTGTAAAAAGCTGCTTCACTCCACCTATGGGTATCCAGATCTGCGAGTTGTCTGGCTATGATCGACCTGAATTGATCAACAGCTTTACGTTTGCGGTTGATTCTTTCGCGCAGTCCGCCGAGCAGGAACCCAACAAAGGACATAAAGATGGTGACCGCAAGCAACCAGATCGCGTTAGGTGGCATGCTACTCCAATCAGTATTTTGCGTATTGTTCATTGGCTGTTCGGGTCGATTATTGGCTTCTGCTACGTGTATTTCTGGCCGAACAGGATTTTTCCGTGGCATCGCTGGATCTGATATCCAAAAGACACTTATCAGGAGGATTGGCTGCAAATTCTGGTCTTGACAATACATATTTCTAACTGATCTCGTTTTTTGATGAATGAGATGGATCTGATTCCGAGGTGCAGTCGGTCACTGATATCCATGGCGACATGCTGAAGCCTTGAATACCTTAGAAGATGCGTTGGCGTTGGAGGGCGAATCTAGCGGAGTGCTGGGGTTTGACCGATCGCGAACGCAACGGTTTTTTACTGGTGCTGGAATGATTTGAGATTTGAGATTTGAGATTTGATGAAGATGAAGATTTTTAACCGCAGATGGATGGGATGGACGCAGATGGGGAGATGCTAGGTGCTGGGGTTGAGGGGATTTTATAACTACAGAATGCGCTGAATGAAGATGGGGGGATCTGGTAGGGGTTGCGGCGCGGATGGGAAAGAGGACGAGTAGCCTCTGGCGGGAGAAGGTGGAGTGGGCGGACCGGGCCGGATCCGGCCCTACCGGGTGGGTGGTGCCCGGTAGGGCGTGGTCGGCCTCGCCGCGCCGACTTATCCGCCGTATGGCGGTGCGGGAGAGGAAGAGGGAGAGTAGCCTCCGGCGGAAGAAAGTGGAGTGGGCGGACCGGGCCGGATCCGGCCCTACCGGCGAATCGTAAGAGGAAGATCAGCCTCTGGCGGGAGAGGGTGGAGTGGGGTCTTGCTTGGATTATACGTTTGCTGAAGAATTGATTTCGGAGAATTGGCGGTTCCACCCACACCCATCACTTTTCACATTTTAACAGGACCCAATCCGCTTCTTGCCATGCGAGATTGGAAGCCGCTGATGAAACAAGGATTGCAAGTGAGGGAATCCGTTGGCATTTGAAGCGCCGCCACAGCACTCTCTGTCGGTCGAAAATCGCTCCCTCACCCACTGAATTGATGAAACCAACACTCCTTGTCCTCGCTGCCGGAATGGGCAGTCGCTATGGCGGCCTCAAACAAATGGACCCGATGGGACCGAATGGTGAAACGGTGCTCGACTACTCGGTTTACGATGCGATCCGCGCCGGGTTCGGGCGGGTCGTGTTCATCATTCGCGAGGATTTCGCCGAGGCTTTCCGGCAAGGAGTTGGCGCGCGTTTCGCAGACCGCATCCAAGTGGACTACGCATTTCAGGAACTCGCCGACTTGCCCGCCGGATTTTCCGTGCCAGCAGGGCGCGTGAAGCCTTGGGGTACCGCCCATGCGGTCCTCGCAGCGCGTCACCTGGTGAACAAACCCTTCGCCGTCATCAATGCAGACGACTTCTATGGCTTTGACGCGTATGTGCGCGCAGCAGAATTCCTCAAATCCCCCAGCCCGGAAACGGATAAGGCTCACTACGCGATGGTCGGCTACCCACTCGCCAATACCCTCTCCGATCACGGCGACGTGAACCGGGGCATCTGCACTCGTGACGAGAATGGCTTTCTCACGAGCGTCGAAGAATATGTAAAAATCGAGCGTGAAGCAGACGGCGTCGTGCGTGGCACCGCACTCGATGGCAGCCGCCGCGAAATTTCTGAAAACTCGCCGGTTTCCATGAACTTCTGGGCATTTACCGCCAAATTCTATCAAGATTTGGAAGCCGATTTTGTCGAATTCCTCAAAAACTTCGGCACCGCGGAAAAATCGGAATATTACATTCCAACGGCCGTTGACGCGATGATCCGCGCCGGGCGGGCGGATTGCGCGGTGCTGGACACGAGCAGTCACTGGTTCGGAGTGACCTACCCGGCAGACAAGCAGCACGTCGTCGCATCCATTGAGAAACTCATCGCAAATGGCGAGTATCCGGCCTCACTCACCTGAGCCTTGCCCATGCATGATATCCGCCTGATTTCCAGTTTGTTCCAAATGCGCGCCGACTTCCAAGAGGCGCATCCATTCGGCTCGGGGAATATCAACGACACCTACTGCGCGACTTACAATCAGGCGGGTCAATGCGTCCGCTACATTCACCAGCGGATCAACCACAAGGTCTTCACCGATCCCATCAAGGTGATCGCGAATGTTTCCCGCGTGACGTCACATGCTCTGGAGACTCTGCTGGCGGCGGGAAATTCAGAGGCGCACCGTCGCACGCTCACCTGCGTGCCCGCACTGGATGGCAAGGCCTACGCCACAGATCCTGAGGGCAACATCTGGAGAACCTATCTGTTTATCGAGGGAGCAAAGGCTTACGACGAGATTGAAAACAACGAACAGGCGTATCAGGCGGCCAGGGCGTTCGGTGCGTTTCAAAACCTCACTGCGAACCTCGGAGGAGCGCGCTTGCACGAGACCATCCCGCACTTCCACCACACGCCGAAGCGTTTGGAAGCGCTGGAGAAAGCGATTCAAAATGACGAGTGCCGTCGCGCCGCCGACTTGCAAGTGGAGATCAATTTCGCCCGCGCACGTGCTGCGGATTGCGCGCGCGTCACCGATCTCATCGACGCGGGAGCCATCCCTGAGCGAGTCACGCACAACGACACGAAATTGAACAATGTTCTGCTGGATGAAGTGACGGCGGAAGGGATTTGCGTGATTGATCTGGACACCACCATGCCAGGATCCGCGCTTTATGACTTCGGCGACATGGCGCGCACGGCCGCAGCCGCCACGCTTGAGGATGATCTGGAAATCGACCGAGTTGGCATCCGGCTTGACCGCTTTGAGTCTCTCGTGCGCGGCTACCTCTCGACTGCGAAATTTCTGAATGCAGCGGAACTGGAAAATTTAGCGTTCTCCGGCAAGTTGCTGACCTTGGAATGTGGAATTCGTTTCCTCACGGACTATTTGAACGGCGACGTCTATTTCAAAATCAAGCGTCCGGATCACAACCTCGACCGCGCGCGCAACCAATTCGCACTCGTCGCCGCATTTGAGGAAAATATGCAGACACTTGAGGAAATCGTCCAACGCCACGCCCGTAGCGGCCACTAAGTCGGGGCGCGCGGCAGCTCGCGCCATCAACAAGTTCGGCCGATTTTTTGCGTAATTTCTGGCATGCCTTGGACCGGTTCGGATTTTTATCCGGAATCGCCCGCTTCCTGCTTGATTCCCTGTACCCAGCCGGAAGCATGGGCCCACGTCATGGAAGCCATCACCGCAGCATCGCTCGTCAAGTCGTTTGGAACCATTCGCGCACTCGACGGGATCAGCCTGGAGGTGCGCGCTGGAGAGCTATTTTTCCTCCTCGGAGCGTCTGGCTGCGGGAAAACCACGCTACTGCGCTGCATTGCCGGCTTGGAAACGCCGACCAGTGGCGCCATTTACTTTGGCAAGCGAGACGTCACCAAGATGGCACCGCACAAACGCGAGGCCGCCATGGTTTTCCAAAGCTACGCCCTCTGGCCTCACTTGAGCGTTGGGCAAAACATCGCATTCGGACTGGAAGAGCGCCGCGTCCCCAAGCCGGAGATCAAGCGCCGGGTGGAAGAAGCCTTGGAAATGGTGCAACTTCCGGGATTTGCCGAGCGCGGAATCGACCAACTGTCCGGTGGCCAGCAACAACGCGTCTCTCTGGCACGTGCGCTCGTGGTGAAACCGAAATGCCTGCTGCTTGACGAGCCGCTTTCCAACCTCGACGCGCAGCTCCGCGTCGAAATGCGCCGCGAAATCCGCCGCATCGTGAAGGAGAACGGCCTGACGGGCATCTATGTCACTCATGATCAGGAAGAAGCACTCGCGATGGCGGACCGTATGGCGATTCTGACCCGGGGAAAAATTGGCCAAATCGGTGCGCCAGAAGAAATTTACCGCCAACCTCTCAGCGCATACGTCGCAAATTTCATCGGTGAGACCAACTTGATTTCGGGAGAAGCAATCGAGACGCGCGAAGGATTCACGCTCGCCAGCACGGCGGCCGGCCCGATGGTCGGCCGCATCACCGACCCTCAATGGTCCCCCAAACCCGGGGAGGCCGTGCGTATTTCAGTGCGCCCCGAGGCGTGGCGACTGCACAAAGAACAGGGCGACAATGCAATTTCCGGCACCATCAGCGAGCGCAGCTACCTCGGCCAACGCATCCAGTATTGGATCGAAACCGCCGCCGGACGCCAGCAAGTCGTCGAGATGAATCCGCACATCATCCACCAACCCGGCGAGCGCCCCATCACACTGCACGCACGCCATGACGATGTCGTGATTTTGAAGCCCTAGTCCCCCTCCCTGATGAAGAAACGCGCATGGATTATTTTCGGACTCTTGGCCACCATCGTGGCTTTGCCCTTGGCGATGCGCCGGGAAACTGCCACCACCCACTCACGCACCGCCGATGACACACTCGTGATCATCAGCCCTCACAACGAGTCGATCCGCCAAGAATTCGGTGAATCCTTCGCCGCCCATTGGAAGAAATCCACTGGACGCACGATCTACATCGACTGGCGGACACCGGGCGGCACCTCGGAAATCCGCATGGTGCTCGACGCCGGATACAAGGCTGCGGAGGAAACAGGCCGCAAAGGCATTGGCGTGGATGTCTTCTTTGGCGGCGGCGAGCCCGACTTCGCAAGCCAAGACAAAAAAGGCCGTCTTCTTCCGCTCCGGGTTTTTGACACCCATCAAGAATTGTTCACCAGCGACGGGCCCATTTCCGAAACCTTCACGGGTGAGCGATACTACCCGCCCAATCACACATGGGTCGGCACCTGCATGTCCCAATTCGGGATTTGCTACAATCCAGACTTCCTCAAACGCCTTGCGCTCCCCGCCCCCACTTCATGGAACGACCTCGCGGACCCTCGCTATGCCGGCACACTCGCCCTAGCAGATCCAACCAAAAGCGGATCGGTCGCCCGCACTTTCGAGCTGCTGGTGCAGGCTGAAATGCAGCGCGCCATCGCCAAGCCCGGCGCGGAGCCAGCCGCCGCGGCTGACGCAGGCTGGTCTGCCGGCCTTCAGTTGATTCAAAAAATGGCGGCGAATTCCCGCTATTTCACCGATAGTGCATCGAAAATCCCGCAGGACGTCGGTCAAGGAAATGCCGCGGCTGGCATGTGCATTGACTTCTATGGGCGCTCGTTCGCCGAGGAATTGAAAACCCGCAATGGCGAGCCACGCCTCGTATGGATCGCACCGCGTGGCGGCACCACTCTCAGCGCCGACCCCGTCGCCGTGCTCAAAGGAACGGAGAATGAAGAAGTCGCGCAGTCATTCGTTGAGTTTTGCCTAACTCCCGCCGCACAGATTCTTTGGTTTTCCAAACCCGGCACGCCCTCAGGCCCGAAGTCGCGCGCGCTTCACCGCACGCCGATCCGTCGCGACGTTTACACCCCAGAGGTCCTCGCGCACACCACGATGCCCGGCATCATGCCCTACGAAGACCCGGGAAATTTCACCTATCAGCGTGCACTCACCGGCAACAGCTTCAACACGCTCCGCCAACTTGTCCGCGCGATGTGCATCGATTCTCACGAAGAAATGAAATCCGCTTGGCATGCGATTCGCGACGCGGGAATGCCCGCCGAGGCGCTCGCCGTGTTTTCAGATGTCTCGCTCGTCAACTACAAGATCGCCGGCGCGGGCGATCCCCTGCTAGACGGCGCGGATGCATTGAAAGCCGCTGATCGCGCAGCGGAAATCGGCGAGTGGTTCCGCTCGAATTACCGCAAAGCCGAAGCCATCGCCCGCGCCCAGTCCCACTCCATCACCACCACCCGATGAAACGCGGCCACGCAATTGCCATCTCACTCGCTGTCTGCGCACTTTTCGCGGTTTTCTTCATCTACCCTGCCGGAATGGTGGTGAAGCAAGCCTTCGAAGGAACTCGGGCAGACGGCTCTCATTTTTTCACCCTCGACTTCTTCGGCTCCGTTTTCGGCAACCCAATCTACCGCGAAGGACTTTGGAACGCCTTCACACTCGGCATCGTCAGCACCGCCGCCACCCTGGCGATCGCCTTCCCCCTGGCGCTTGTCGGCCACCGCTTCGACTTTTTCGGTAAACCCATCCTCGGTGTCCTGGTGCTCGCCCCGATGATCCTGCCACCCTTCGTGGGTGCCGTCGGAGTCAAACAAATGCTCGGCGTCAACGGTGCTTTCAACGCGCTGCTCATCAAGTCTGGCCTGATGGACGCAGACCTTCCCTTTGACTGGCTTGCCCACGGCAGATTCGCCGGCATCGTGCTGATGAATGCGCTCCACCTCTACCCGATTCTCTACATGAACATCGCTGCGGCGCTTTCCAATCTTGATCCGGCGATGGAGCAAGCGGCGGAAAATCTTGGCTGCCCACCGTGGAAACGCTTCTTTCGGATCACCCTGCCTCTCGCGATGCCAGGAGTTTTTGCCGGAGCTTCGATCGTTTTCATTTGGTCCTTCACCGAACTTGGCGTGCCCTTGGTCTTCGACTACGCACGCGTCGCGCCAGTTCAAATTTTCGACGGATTGAAAGGCTTGGATAAAAACCCGATCCCCTACGCGCTCACCGCCGTGCTTCTAATCGTCGCAGCGGGTGTGTTCGCTTTTTCAAAATTGATCCTCGGCAAGTCGCCACTCGGCACCGCCCCCAGGCCGAAAGGCCGCGCATCATCGCTGCGCCTGCGTGGTTGGAAATCTGCGGCATGCAGCACATTTTTCCTCAGCGTCTTCCTTCTCGCCTCCATCCCCCATCTCGGCGTGATCCTGCTCTCAATCGCCGGGCGCTGGTATGGGACCGTCGTTCCAGATGAATTTACGATGCGTCATTACATCGAAGCCCTCGGCAATGGCGTGGTCGTGCCATCCATCCAAAACAGCTTGCTCTATGCAGGCTGCGCCACTCTCGTCGCTCTCGTCATCGGGCTTTCTGTGGCATGGGTCGTGGTCCGCTCCAACCTAAAATCGCGCAATTTTCTCGACGCTCTCGTCATGATGCCACTCGCAGTCCCTGGCTTGGTGATGGCCTTCGGATACCTATCTCTCTCTCAAGAAGGGAAAGCCTTTCACTTCCTTGTCGGAGCTGGCGGAAGCCCGTTTCTGCTCATTGTCGTCGCCTATGCCATCCGCCGCCTGCCTTATATCGTTAGAGCGTCCGTCGCCGGCCTACAACAAAGCAATCCCACCCTAGAAGAAGCCGCTAGATCTCTCGGCGCGACACCCGCAAGAACCATGCGTCGCATCGCCATTCCACTGATCGGTGCCAATCTTGCTGCTGGCTCCATCCTCGCCTTTGCATTCGCCATGCTTGAAGTCAGCGACAGCCTCATTCTTGCGCAACAGCAACAACATTTCCCCATCACCAAAGCCATCTACACTCTACTGAGCACTCTTGGAAACGGCACTGAACTCGCCGCCGCTCTCGGGGTGTGGGCGATGGTTTTCCTCTCCGTCGCCATCATGGGGGCCGCAGTCCTCGGTGGGAAACGCGGCGGTATGTTTAAAGTCTAAATCTGCGTTTCACCACCGCCGTGGATTGATAAACTGAGATGAATTCATCCGGGGGGGAAGAAATCGGGATCTCTGTCGGTCGTCGTAATCTCTAAGAGATAGGTCGCACTCTCAGCGGTTCACACTCACCGGAGCGGAAGCACCAATGTTGCCAGCAGCGTCATAAGCATACGCTTGTAAAATGTGAGCACCACGCGCAGCACTGGAAGTATTCCATGTGAAGGTTACATTCGCCGAACCACTGGTGGCGAACAAATTGCCATCAATGTAAAGCCGGACTTGAGTCACGCCAATGTTGTCACTGGACTGAATGGTGATCTTTTGATTCTTCACCACGCGTATTCCACCTGTCGGCGAGGTGATCGCTACGGACGGCGCAATGGTGTCAACCATGGCGGCGTTGGCAACCGTCACCGTAATGGTGCTGCTTCCAAAGTTGTTTGCAGCATCAAAAGCACGTGCCTCAAGTGTGTAAGACCCATCGACCGAATTCGAGGTATTCCAAGTGAAGGTCGGTGTGCTTGAAGTGCTTTGGTTATACAGCACGCCATTCAGATAGAAATCCACTCGTGTCACACCAATGTTGTCCGCAGAGCTCATGCTAACATTCACCGTCCCGGAAACAGTCGCTCCGTTGCCTGGCGAAGTGAACGCAACCGTCGGTGCAGCCGTATCCACGACAATCGCGTCAACAGCATCTTGCACTGCACTGAGGGCATTCACACGGCCATGACCGTAATAGATATCAAAACCCGCCGCACCCAAATCGTCGCTGCTGCCAATGAGTAGATCTCTCAAGCCCGCATTCGTCAGTTGAGGATTCGCTGCTTTCATCAAGGCTAGCACGCCAGATGCAATGGGGCACGAGAACGAGGTTCCATTCCACGAAGCATAAAGGTTCGTTCCATAGAGCGTTAAAATGCCCTCACCAGGGGCGGAAACATCCACATGCGGGCCAAAATTCGACCAAGTTGGGAAACCATCCGTCGAATTCGTCGCAGATACCGCGATGACATTGTTGCACGCGGAAGGATAGGTTAGCACGTTAAGACCGTTGTTTCCAACCGATGCCACAACCACCGCTCCTAGGTTCCATGCATAGTTCACGGCATTTTGTAGAGTGATGGATGACTGAGTGCCCCCGAGACTCAAATTGATCACTTTCGCGCCTTGGTCAGCCGCCCAGATGATCCCATTGCTGATCGCAGAATATGGCCCGTTTCCATCCGCACCCAAAACCTTCACAGGTAGAATCGGATTGGCCCAAGTCATGGATGCCGTCCCAATGCTGTTGTTGGATGAGGCACCAATCACACCCGCCACCGCAGTTCCATGTCCCCAGTCATCTGTGGCGTCCGCATCATTATTAATGAAGTCATAGCCAGGCAAAATCCTCGCTGAAATGTCCGGGTGCGACGCATGGACGCCACTGTCAACCACGGCAATGACCGTTCCTGCGGAGCCCGTGGTGATATCCCACGCTTGCGGTGCCTGCACCTTGGTAAGCCACCACTGGGAACTGAAATACTGATCATTCGGCGTTGCCAATCCAGACGCCATCGCATCCGGCTCAACATACTCAACATCTTTGTTCCGACTCAAAGCGCGCGAGAGCGCCTCAGCCGCATGCGCCGGCACCTCAATCACTCTAACATTAAGCGCATCAATCACTTTTTTCTCACTCGCTCCCTTTGCGGAGAGCATCGCATCAAGCGCGGCTTCTGACATGGAAGCCTTGGGCTTCACCAGCAGTCGCACTTTGAGTCCTTCTGGTGGCGCAGCTGTCACATTGGAAACAGCGAGGCCTGTGAATACCGCTGCTGCGGCAAGTAGGGGGGTGTGGTTTTTCATGGTTTTAAACGGTTTTTGATTTATAAAATCGGCTATACTTGTTCCGCCAATTCTTCGATGTCAATTCCCCAAAACCCGAAACGAAAAAAATTAGATAACAAGTCCCAAAAACTTGTTAGCCGAACCCCACTGAGGCCTAGTGCCACCTAGAAATGGAGCTGTGAAAACTGAATTCTTTCAAAGTGTCCCGCAGCAGGGCACTTCCGGTGCTGCGCGGCAATCGGCTCAAGGCGACGCAACAATCCCATGCCATTCGCTTGCTGAATCGCCAATCCCGGACGGGCATTGACCTCAATCATGAGCGGTCCGAGAGTTTCATCGATCATCAAATCCACCCCAAGGTATCCAAGACCTGTCATTTCCTGACAGGTCACCGCAATATCCAGAATGCGATCCCACTCGGGCATCTGAATTCCAATCAAACCAATGTCCAAGTCTGGATGCCGTGTGACGGATTTGCCATGATGAACAGCGCAAATCGTCCGCCCACTTCGCAAATCAATTCCAATACCAAGCGCACCCTGGTGCAGGTTTGCACGACCATCCGACTCCAAAGTCGCCGCACGCAACATCGCCATCACAGGATAACCATGAAACAAAACAATTCGAATGTCCGGCGCTCCTTGGTAGCTGATGTCCGTGAGCAACTTCGCCGGCCTCACCCGGTACTCGACCAACGCACAGTCCCGCTGCCCCCCCAAACTGAAAAGCCCGGCAAGAATATTGGAGACATGATGCCGCACTTCAGCCCCGCTTAGCAAGGCCCCGCTGGCCTTGACGTAGTGCGCTCCATCACGACCATCAATCACCAAAACCCCCTTACCTCCCGACCCTCTGGCAGGCTTGATCACAAACGCCGCTTGATCCGCCAATATTTGATCCAAACGGAGCGCATCATGTGGAGAACGAATCACCGCATACGTTTGCGGAACCGACAAACCCTCTGCCTCGGCCAAGGCCTTCGTCTGCAATTTATCATCCACCAGACCATACAATCGCCGTGGATTGTTAGGCAACAGGAAGCGCGCATTCCGCATATTGATGCCCACCACCCCAAGCTGACGAAGCTCGCGTGGCATCAGCAGCCAGCGGTGCCACCATCGACTCTTCAACTGCGGCGCGGGATCAGGCATCTGCGAAAGTTTTGAAGCGGATCAACTCGGAAATACGATAACCCGTGTAACGCCCGATCATCAGAATTCCAGCCAACAAAATCAGCAACAGTTCCGGGAAGTAAAACGCCCAATACTGCACTTGGGAAATCCGCATGAGAAGATACGCCATCACCGCGACCAGTAGCGATCCCGCCACCTGCGTGATTGCGCTGCGTTTGCCTTCTTCCTCCCAAATTAACGACATCCGCTCGATGGTCCAGGCGAGAATAATCATCGGAAACAGCGCGATTTGAACTCCTCCACTCATGCCGAGTCGGTAACTCAAAACACTCATCATGATCATCAACAAGGTGACAATCACCACGCAGGCCGCAACCCGCGGTACAACTAACAAATTCAGACGGGACAGCAAAAACCGAAACCACAAACCGGCCGCAACCAGCACCGAGAACATCGTCAAGCCACGCAACAGAGGAATCTCCAACAGGGCGAGCGCGATTAGAACCGGCATGAAGGTTCCCAGTGTGGGCACTCCAATGATGTTCCTCATGAGAACAACGACGAAGGCTCCCAGCGGAATTAAAACGATATACCGGAACGCGGCGCGCTCAGCCACCGGCAGCCCGAGAATGGTCGAAACCATAAGCGGCGAATCACTCAAATCCGTCAGTCTAGCCAGCGGAATTCGGTCTTTGGTGACGGTAAACGCAACACGCGAGTTCTCACCACCGGTCACATCCAGCAGCGGCCCGCCCCCACGATGCCAGACGAAAATCACACGGCCGTCCAACACAGAGGACGCATCCAGTGGATCTCTAACTTTCCAGTAGGCACCATCGTAATATTCAACCAAGGGCACGGGTGTCTGACTGCCCCGCTCCACATCCAAGCGCACTCCATACGCGATCCGCGCCGGCACTCCCGCCATGCTCAAGAGATCGATCCCCATCATCATGGTCGAGGTATTCCTGAACTGCTTGTCGTAATGACGCTTCATCAACACGAATTCTTGCGAAGACTCCCCCGTATTGATATCCGCAAACAAAGCGACAAACAGCGAATCGGGGTCGGAGGAAATTGCCTTGGCACGCTTCACAATGTTTACCGCCGCCTCACCCAAGGGACCGGCGAGGTTAGGCCCCTCATTCTCGGAGGATTGAAACTCCGCAGCAACCGGCTCGCCACCACTCACCACCCGATTGGGAAAACGCACTCGAAAATACAAAGCCTGACTCTCATCCCGATCTTCCGCAGACCACACCGCAGTGTAACGCCCCAAGTCCTTCTCAATGTTATAATGATAACCGAGAGAACCCACCTCACGCCCCACCCGGCTTTCAAGCACCGGTGCCGGCAAGGCCAAGCGCGCCTTCACCCGCTGGCCCGTTGCGAAAAATGACACACGCGCTTCAATTTCCCACTCGTTAATTTGCTCACCGGTCCAAAACGGTACCCCGAGCTCTCTC
Source organism: Verrucomicrobiota bacterium (assembly GCA_041182265.1). Classification (GTDB taxonomy): domain Bacteria; phylum Verrucomicrobiota; class Verrucomicrobiia; order Verrucomicrobiales; family Akkermansiaceae; genus Luteolibacter. Next base: position 12,480 of record JBEGOB010000103.1, read on the forward strand.
ACCTTGTAAGCGGCCAAACCTCCACCCGCTATGATCAGAAGGATGACCGCTGTGATGAATTTCCACTTGGGGCTCATGCGCATTAAATCCGTAAAAAACGCGAAACTAGCGCAAAATCTTCTGATCCGCCAAATGCGTGCGCCCCGGATCCACCCAGCCGAGATCCTTGATCACCGTCCGCCCCACCAACACCGGAGCCAACATGTTGGAACGATTGTTCAGCGTGAATTCACCGCTCATCTTCCGATCTCCAATCGTAAAACTCAACCGCACCACCTCGCGCGCAATCGACTCCCCGCCCGGTTCCTTGATTTTCGCAATCCGCACGAGTGGCGCTTCGATCCTGCTGCGCGTCGGCTTCTTCAAACTTGGATCCGTCACGATAAAGCGCACCCATTTCTTCCCATCACGCTCGAACAACTCCTTCTCCTCCGCGTGGATCGAACTGGTCAGCGCGCCCGTATCAAGTTTAGCGACCAATTTCCCCGTGATCCCCTTGATCAAAAGATCTTCTCTCCATCCGTAAATTTGAATCGGCTCAGCACTGACTGGCTTAGCCACCGCTGCGGTCAGCGCATCATCATTCTCCGCTGCCGCCTCATCATCCAGATCCACTGGCGGCTTCACCGCCTCTTTGCCCGGCTCTTTACCAGACTCTAAGGCTGCCGCCATCGGCTTTTCTGGCGGAACAGACCCCGGAATCTCAGGGGCCGCGACCGAAAAACTGGCGAGCAACATGCCCGCAAGAACCGGCAGCAAAAATCGGAAGGTGGGTTTGATGGGAGCTGGAGCGGACACGCAGGCGCACTATCACTCCCAAAAAGGCGGAATGGCAACGGAATTCCGCTTGCTCGGACTGCCAAAAAACACCTGCACCCACCGCTCACTTTCCATAAGAAAAACTCACGACTGCTTTGATAATCAAGCAGTAAACCCTTCTTCTTGGGATCTTCACCCGCGCTCGCAAGCCCTCCCAACTCACGCCACGCATGGATTCCAATGTTTCCTGCGCAATCAAGGCAGGCAAAACCGACGCCGCACGCAGACGACGCGAATGCAGCGATTTGGCGTATTTCTCGCCCTCCGCAACCCACGCTTGCGCCTGCACACACCACACCGCATGGGTCGCAAGCAACGCCGCACGATCCTCCGGACACCCCACCGGCAAGTAACACCTCCCCGCCGCGAGATCCGCTGGCAAATCCCGCAAAATATTCACCAGTTGAAGCCCCTTACCGTAAGCGACTCCCCGCTCCAACAAGTCGAACTCACCGCAATCTGAAAACCCATCTCCCAACGTTAAAAAACCCAGCTTCGTCCAAAACGCACCCACACAACCCGCAACCCGCCAAGCGTAGTCATCCAAGGCCGCCGCATCTGCCAGCGCCACTGGATTCTCCGCACTCGCATCTGCAAAGCGCTCCAAGTCCAAGGCCTGCCCACCAATGATGATTTCCAACAGCTCCCGAATCAGCATTCTCTCGTTCTCAGAAATTTCATTCAACCATCTCAGAAGTTCTCCAGAACGATCGAGAAGCAGTCGCTCACGCGGATCCACAACCGCATCCAACAATTCCCCCGGCCAGTCCACCACACCGGTGCCGCCACAAAGCAAAGCCCTCCAGCGCGCCAAGCAATCCAAGCGAACACTCGCCGATACCCCCTCCGTATCCGCCAATGTATCACTCGTCCGCGCCAACAAATACGCCAGACTCGCGCTCCCCCGCATCGGACGCGGCAACATGCGCAAACTTAAGTAAAACGAGCGGGAAACGCCCTTCAAAACCTCTCTATCCAAAGAATCTCTCACCGATCCGATCCCTCACCCACCGCGGATTTCACAATCTCAATTTCGATCGCCTTGCTCGTCGGCGTGCCACTTCCCTCCGCCTGACTTCCCACGGGAACCAAAACATTGGCCTCCGGAAAATACGCGGCAGCACTGGCGCGCGGCATCTCATAGGGAATCGCCATGAAGCCCTTTGCAAGCCTCCGCTCATCTCCCCAAATACCGATCAAATCCACCAACGAACACGGCGCAATCCCACGCTCACGCAAATCCTCGGGATTCACGAAAACAATGCGCCGCGCATTTTCAATCCCTCGATAGCGATCATCCATCCCGTAGATCGTCGTGTTGAATTGATCATGACTGCGGATCGTTTGTAGCACAAATCTCCCCTCCCCAACCTCAAACACACCCATCTCGCCAATGCTAAACTCAGCCTTACCACTTTCTGTATCCCACTCTCTCAACTTCGCCGAATTCGGCAAATAGAAGCCCCCATCCTGCGAAACACGATCGTTGAAATTTTCAAACCCAGGCACCACCCGCGCAATCAAATCCCGAATCCGGTCGTAATCCTCCGCGAGCCATGACCACAACACCGGTCCATCTCCCCCATGCAAAGCCTCTGCTAGACCTGCGATAATCTCCACCTCGCTCAAAAGATCTTCAGACGCAGGACGCAGCACTCCCCGCGACAATTGCACCACTCCCATCGAATTTTCACAGGTCACATATCTCCCATCACGATCACGCTCACTCCGCCCCAAACACGGAAGAATCAACGCAGTCTTCCCTGTCACCAAATGGCTGCGATTGAGCTTGGTCGAGACCTGACAAGTTAGAGAACAACGGGTCAAGGCCGCCGCCGTATAATCCGTGTCCGGCGAGGCTTGCAGAAAATTCCCGCCCAACCCGAAGAAAACCTGCGCACGCTCCTCATGCATCGCCCGAATCGATGCCACCGTATCCATCCCCTCATCTCGCGGCGAATCAATCCCGCACTCGCGATCCAATGCTGCTAGAAACCACTCGGGCATTTTCTCGAAAATTCCCATCGTCCGGTCACCCTGCACATTGCTGTGCCCCCGCACCGGACATAAGCCCGCGCCCGGCCTACCAATCGCCCCTAACATCAAATGCACGTTGACCACTTCGCGGATCGTCGCCACCGCATTCCGATGCTGCGTCAAGCCCATCGCCCAACAGGTAATCAGTTTTTTCCCGCCCCCTAAAATCGCATCCGCCAAGCGCTCAATTTCCTGACGTTCCACTCCACTCATCCTCTCAATTTCATCCCACGTGCTCGCATGCACACAGATTTCATACGCTTCAAATCCTTGCGTATGGTGCAGGATGAAATCACGGTCCACCACCGAACCACAATCCAACGAATCCCTCGCAAACAAACATTTCGCAAGCCCACGGAAAAGCGCCATATCTCCATTCACCCGCACTCGAATGAATTGAGAAGCCAATGGCGTCACCTTCCCTAACATTGCTGCCGGATTCTGTGGGTGCGCAAAACCAACCAAGCCCGCTTCGCACAGCGGATTCACAGCCACAATCTTCGCCTCACGTTTCACCGCTTGCTCCAAGGTGCTCAACATCCGCGGATGATTCGTCCCTGGATTCTGCCCCACGCAAAGAATCACATCCGCCTCAAGAAAATCATCCAAATCCACCGTGCCCTTCCCGACTCCGACGGACTGCTTCATCGCCAATCCGCTAGATTCATGACACATATTCGAGCAATCCGGCAAATTGTTGGTTCCATAGGCCCGGACCATCAACTGATACAAAAAAGCAGCTTCATTGCTCGCTCGCCCTGAGGTGTAAAAAATCGCCTGATTCGGCGACGCCAAAGATTTCAACTCCGCCGCGATCAACTGAAATGACTCAGCCCAAGAAATCGGCACGTAATGCTCCGCTCCCTCACGCAAGATCATCGGCTCAGTGATCCGCCCCTGCCGATCATGCCACATGTCACTTTGCGACGCGAGTTCGGCCACTGAATACCTCGCAAAAAACGCCGCATCGGCCTGCTTCCTCGTCGCCTCGGAGGCCAAGGCCTTCGCCCCGTTTTCACAAAATTCCGCCACCGAACGATCATGATCCGGATCCGGCCATGCACAACTCGGACAATCAAATCCCCCCATCTGATTCATCTCCAACAAGGCCTCCGTACCGCGCACAACACCCGCCTCGCGAATGATGTGATTGAGCGATGAAACAACTGCGGGGAAGCCTGCCGCCCACTGCTTCGGCTCCGTAACCCTCACCTTTTTAAAATCACTCATCCGACCAAAATCAACGCTGCAACGCCCTATCTTTCAAGCTCCAATCCAAGCAAAAGCCCAATAATCGCGGTCACTTCGCGCAATTTCCAGCAGCGTTGACAATCATTCCTCCCAATTTAATCTCACCCTTTGGCAATGAAAAACCCATTTTTGGCGATCTATCTCTGCGCTCTCACTCTCCTCGCCCTTGGCACCGCCCGGGGCCAAGAAACCGTCGCGGATATCCTCTCAGAGCCTGGCATCAACCTCTCTAATCCAGCTTCGCGCGCTGCAACTTCGATCCGCATCCGCGAGCTGTCTGAAAATCGCCGAATCAATGCACAAAACCGCGCCATCGCACGCGGCCTCCCCACACGCATCACACGCCCCAACGGCGCAATCGAAGAAATTTCAGACTTCGACGGCGAGGAACCCATCTATTTTACCACCCACAACGCCACCGCAGCCATTTCCACAAGCGCCAATCTCACCCGCACCACTTTTGCTGTGGACGGCTCCGGCATCGCGCTTGGCATGTGGGACGGCGGCTCCGGCCGCGCCACTCACACCGAGTTTGGCTCCCGCATGATCGTCAAAGATGGCTCCATCTCCATCGACCATGCCACTCACGTCGGCGGCACGCTGATCGCAAGCGGCGTCTCCGCAAGCGCCAGGGGGATGGCTCCCGCCGCCACTGTGGATAGCTATGACTGGAACAATGATGTTTCCGAAATGACATCTCGCGCCGCTTCCGCACCCGGCCAAGCGGATAAACTTTACCTATCAAACCATAGCTACGGAATCATCAGCGGTTGGAACAACGTCAGCAACGGCACCCGTGTCTGGGAATGGCATGGCAACGGCACCAGCACCGTCGGCTTCGAACAAGATTTCGGCCGCTATCATGCGAACACGGAAGGACAAGACAGCCTCGCTTACAACGCTCCATTCTACCTGATGTTCCGCAGCGCTGGCAACGAGCGTATCAATAACCCAAGCGATGGACAGTTGGTCGCCCTCTCCCCGGGAAGCTCCACCGTAGTCGCCTACTCTTCCGCAAGCCACCCGCCTGGCGATGGACTCTACCGCAACGGATACGAAACACTATCCTACGAGGCTGTTGCAAAAAATCTCATGACCGTCGGCTCTACGAACGATGCCGTCACCAGCAATGTGCGCGATGTCTCAAAGGCCAGCCAAAGCGATTTCTCATCATGGGGACCCACCGATGACGGACGCATCAAGCCCGACATCGTAGCCAATGGCGCGGGACTCTATTCATCCGTCAACACCAACGACGCCGCTTACGCCAGCTACAGCGGGACCAGCATGTCGTCCCCTAACGCTGCAGGCTCGGCTGCACTTCTCGTCCAACATTATCGAAATTTATTCTCAGGCGGAGCCATGCGCGCCAGCACGCTCAAGGGCCTCATCATCCACACTGCCGACGACCTCGGAAACCCGGGCCCCGACTATAAAAACGGCTGGGGATTGATGAACACTCAAGCCGCCGCCGCAATTATTTCGGATCACCACAGCCACCCGGAAAAACAACGCATCACGGAGAACCAACTCTCGTCCACACTCACTTCGCGCACTCACTCATTTGTGTGGGATGGCAGTTCCCCCATCCGCGCCACCCTCTCATGGACCGATCCCGCAGGCAAAGCCACGCTCACCTCGGACCTCCGCACACCTCGCCTCGTCAACAATCTGGACCTGAAAATCATCGCGCCAGGCGGATCAAGCTACCTCCCGTTCATCATGCCCTTCGTGGGTGACTGGAGTCTCGCATCCATGGAATCCGCCGCCACAACCGGCACCAACATCACGGATAATGTCGAACAAGTCCTCATTGCTGCACCACCCACCGCCGGAACCTATCAAGTGGTAATTTCATACACCGGAACACTCACGAACAATCTCCAGAATTACTCGCTTTTAATCTCAGGCTCTTCCTCTGAAACACCTCCGCCACCGCCTCTCGTCATCAACTCGATTTCTCCAAATTTCAGCGCTGCCGGCATCGTCCCAATCCGCATCACGGGCACCAACCTGCTAGCTGAAACCTCGATCAAACTGGTCCGCACCGGCCACCCAGACATTGCCGCCACCGGCATCCAAGTCACCGATGGCGTTCTCACCGGCCAACTTAGCCTATCCAATAACGACGCCGGACTTTGGGATGTCCTCGCAACAAACCCGAACGGCGAAACGTCCACCCTCACCGCCGCATTCACGGTAAGCAGTTCGCTTTGGAACGAAAATTTCGACGCTTCCCCCACAGGCTGGACCAGCCCTTCTAACGGATGGAGTCTTGTCACAAACGCAAGTCACACAGCGTCCCAATCCTACTTTATCGCCGCTCCAAGCTCGAAAATCACCACCTCGCTCACCTCCCCCGCCATCCAGGTGCCAAGCACAGCATCCAACTTACAAATCAAGTTTTGGCATTCACACGATCTTCAAGCCTCATGGGACGGCGGCAGAGTCGAAATTTCCACGGACAATGGCTCCACTTGGATTGAAACTGGCTCCGAGGGATCCGGCACCAGCTTCGCCAGCAATGGCTACACTGGAACCATTCTGTTCACATACCCATTGAACCGGAACAGTTCCTTCACCGGTAAACTTGCATGGACCGGTAATAGCAATGGCTTCAAGGAAACGATTATCAACCTAACCGACTCAGCGAAGTTCGCAGGAAAGACCATGCGGATCCGATGGACACTTGCCACCAATTCTTCCACCGCAAGTCCAGGATGGTATATCGACACTGTCAGTCTGGTCGGTGACGGCGATTTGACCAACACTCCTCCCGTCATCACCACTGCAGCAAGCTCTTCATCCACCGAAACCGTCACCGACGTGGATGACACGACCTATCAAATCATTCGCGCAAACTCCGCGACTCTCTCGGTCACTGCCAACGACAACAACGGCGAGAACAACCTGAGTTACCAATGGACGGTCAAAGCCGGAGCCCCCGTTTATTTCCTCCCGAACGCAAGCAATAGCGCCAAAACAACAAGCGCTTATTTCGAGGAACTCGGCGACTATCAATTGGAACTGGTCGTCAGCGACGCCGAAGGACTTTCTATCAGCAGTCAACTGAACCTACGCATTCTGCCTGCTGCCACCGACCTTGCCATCACCCCCGGCACCCTGAATCTAAGCGTCGGTGAAGGCCACACATTCACCGCTAAATTACTCGATCAATTCGGGGGCGACATGCCCAACCAACCTGCGTCATTCACTTGGTCAAGCACGGGCGGCGGCACGATCTCTCCGTCCGGCAATTTCAGTGCAACTCAAGCCGGTGGCCCCTACACAGTCACAGCGCAAAACGGCTCATTTTCTGACACGGCGAGTGTGACGGTCAATCCTGCCCTCGCCTCCATCACCTTCGACAACCTAACTCAAACTTACGACGGCACCCAAAAATCCGTCACCGCCACCACCAACCCACCGGGCCTGAGCACGACTATCCTCTACAGCGAAACCCCAATTGCAGCCGGTGAATACACGATCACCGCCAGTATCACCGACCCAAATTACATCGGTTCCGCAAGCGCCACGCTCACCGTCGAAAAAGCTCTGGCGTCCATCACGCTCGACAACCTAACTCAAACTTACGACGGCACTCAGAAATCCGTCACCGCCACCACCAACCCACCCGGCCTGAGCACCAGCATCTTTTACAACGAAGCTCCCACTTCCGCCGGTGAATACACGGTCACCGCCAGCATCACCGATCCAAATTACATCGGTTCCGCGAGCGCCACGCTCACCGTCGAAAAAGCCCTCGCATCCATCACGCTCGACAACCTAACTCAAACTTACGATGGTACTCAAAAATCCGTCACTGCAACCACCAATCCACCCGGCCTGAGCACGACTATCCTCTACAGCGAAACCCCAATCGCAGCCGGTGAATACACGATCACCGCCAGCATCACTAATCCAAATTACATAGGTTCCGCCAGCGCCACGCTCACCGTCGAAAAAGCTCTAGCTTCCATCACGCTCGACAATCTAATTCAAACTTACGACGGCACTCAAAAATACGTCACTGCCACGACCAATCCACCCGGCCTAAGCACCAATATCCTCTACAACGAAACCCCAATTGCAGCCGGTGAATACACAGTCAACGCTAACATCGCTGATCCAAACTACACCGGTTTCACGAGCGCCACGCTCACCGTCGAAAAAGCCCTCGCTTCCATCACCTTCGACAACCTAACTCAAACTTACGACGGCACTCAGAAATCCGTCACTGCCACCACCAACCCACCCGGCCTAAGCACCAACATCCTTTACAACGAAACCTCAATTACAGCCGGTGAATACACAGTCACCGCCAGCATCACCGATCCAAATTACAACGGTTCCGCAAGCGCCACGCTCACCGTCGAAAAAGCCGTCGCATCCATCACGCTCGACAACCTAACTCAAACCTACGACGGCACTCAGAAATCCGTCACTGCCACCACCAACCCACCCGGCCTAAGCACCAGCATCCTCTACAACGAAAGCCCCGAAGCCCCCACCGCAGCCGGTGAATACACGGTCAACGCTAACATCGCTGATCCAAATTACACAGGTTTCTCAAGCGCCACTCTCGCCATTTCCGCAGCTGGCTACCTTCAGTGGGAACTCGATCATTTCACCGAATCCCAAATCCTCAGTGCGGCCTCAAGCCCAACAGCGGACCCCGATCAAGACGGACTCAGCAATCTCGCGGAATACGCACTTGGCACCCAAGCGCTTGCTTTCACGCCTCAGCCCAGCCCCGAAATCGACGAAAACTTTCTATCCATCACCTTCTCACGCCCCAAAAACCGCAGCGATCTGACTTACCATGCGGAGACCTCCGCCGACCTCGCTGCATGGTCACCCGCCCCTCTTGAAATCATCGCCGAGTCTGAAACAAGCGAAACTCTGCGCGCCAAAGTCGCCCGCACAGGGGAATCACAAAGGCAGTTTATCCGTCTCCGCTTCACCAAGCCTTGACCCTGCTCCAAGCTCGCAAAATTCGCATCCGCCACCGCGAACCCGCACTTGCACTCCACCCGCGCTTCTCCTAGTAATTTCCCCGATGAAACGACGCCTTGCCCTGCTCTCATTGATTTTCCTACCCCTTCTCGCCACCGCTGAACCTTCCAAGGACGCGGAGAAATCCACGCCTGCGCCTGCAACGAAGGCCTCGAAGGTCAAGTTCTCCACCAGCCATGGCGATATCGTCATCGAGCTCAACACGGAGAAAGCCCCAGTCACCACCGCCAATTTCCTCAGCTATGTGAACAAGAAACACTACGATGGCACGGTCTTCCACCGCGTGATCGACGAGTTTATGATCCAAGGCGGCGGATTTTCTCTCAGCGACGGTAAATTGATCGAAAAAGAAGTCGGCAAGGGCATCATCAACGAAGGACAAAACGGCCTGAAAAACGAACGCGGCAGCATCGCCATGGCACGAACCAGCGATCCAAACAGCGCGACCGCCCAGTTTTTCATCAACGTGAAGGACAACCCGATGCTCGACTACCCAAGCAACGGTGGCTACGCGGTCTTCGGCAAGGTCATCTCAGGCATGGAAGTGGTCGATAAAATGAAAGTCGTCGCCACTCACACCGCGCCGCTCATGATGCAGCATCCAGTCACTGGCGAAAAAATCGAAGCTCCCGCCGGCGACGTCCCCGTTGAGACGATTCTCATCAAGTCCGCCAGCGCTGAGTGAAGCGATACCGACCGCTCTCATGCAACTTTGGCTCTGCCCGCTCCTCGCCTTTCTCCTAGGCTCGATCCCCTTCGGCCTGATCATCGCCAAAGCGAAGGGAATCAACATCCGCGAACACGGCTCAGGCAACATCGGGGCGACCAATGTGCTCCGCGTTGTCGGCAAGAAATACGGGATTTCCTGCCTGATCCTTGATCTTCTCAAAGGCTTCATCCCCGTCGTGCTCGCGATCAATCTCATCCAGATCGAAGGCAAACCCGTCACGCTCTTCCACGTCGGCGCTCTGGACTCGAGCGCCCTCGTTTTGCCCGCCGCCGCACAATTCCAGGGGCAGTTGCTCCACGTTTTGACCGCGCTTCTCGCGGTGCTTGGCCACAATTACTCGCCATGGGTGAATTTCCGCGGTGGGAAAGGCATCGCGACTTCCGCGGGTGTCTCACTTGCCCTGATGCCCGCCGCCGTGGTGCTGCTCATTCTCGTCTGGCTCGCGGTTTTCCTCGCCACTCGCTACGTTTCGCTCGCCAGCATCATCGCCGCCGCCGCATTGCCCGTCATCACCCACCTCGGCGCACGTTTCCACCACCTTCACAACGACCCGACCCAACTCACGCTCTGGGAGGCGGGCACTTGGAATAAGCCGCTCTTCACCTTCAGTCTCGTCATTGCGGTTCTCGCCATCTGGAAACACCGCCAGAACATCCAGCGCCTCCGCGCCGGCACCGAACACCGCTTCACCCGGAAATCCAAGGCTTCCCATGTCTGAGAGAAATTTCACCTCAGCCGCCATCCTCGGATCTGGCTCATTCGGCGTTGCCTTGGCCAAGCTTCTCTCCCCGCGACTCGACTCGATCACCCTCGTCAGCCGCGATCCATTGACAGTCGCCGCCATCAACCGCGAGCACAGGAATCCGCACTACCTGTGCGACATCACGCTCGACGCCAAGGTCACCGCCACCACCGCTCTGGACGCAGTGTTGGAATGCCCGCTCATGATCTTCGCCGTGCCCACTTCCGCCACCCGCGGCATGGCGGAGAAACTCGCCGCTCTCGGACTCCCCACTTCTTGCACGCTGCTTTCCTGCGCCAAGGGAATTGAAAAAAACACCGGAGACCGCATGAGCCAAATCCTCCGCGAGGTGTTTCCAGAGAACCCCATCGCAGCTCTCTCCGGCCCGAATCACGCCGAGGAAATCGCCGAGGGCATGGCGAGCTGCGCGGTGATCGCCTCGGAAAATCACGCTCTCGCCGTGAAACTCCAAGAGCTTTTCACCCTCCCTCACTTCCGCTCCTACACCACCGATGACCTCCCAGGAATCGAACTCGGTGGTGCCATCAAAAATGTCTATGCCATCGCCGCTGGCATGGCGCACGGCCTCGGCCTCGGGGACAATGCCGTCGCCGCTCTCGTCACCCGCGCCCTCGCGGAAATGACTCGCCTCGGCACCGCTCTCGGCGGACGCCATGAAACCTTCAGCGGTCTTTCTGGCGTCGGAGACTTGATCGTCACCTGCTTTTCCGAGCACTCACGGAACCACCGCGTCGGCCTGGCTCTCGGCAGCGGAAAATCCCCTGCAGAAGCAGTCGCAGCTCTCGGCATGATCGCCGAGGGCGTGCCCAACACGCTTTCAATCCACGAAGCCGCACGCCGCGCCGGCGTCCGAACTCCCATCATCGACGCCGTTTTCAGCATCCTCTACGAGGCGAAACCAGCCTCACAGGCGATGAAAGAACTCCTCACCCGCGACCCTCGCCCCGAACACAGCTAATTCCCCCATGGAAACCACCACACCCACTCTCAAGAAGCCAAACGTCATCCGCCGCCTCTACCACTGGACCGTCTCATGGGCGGACCATCCCGCCGGTGGCCACGCGCTTTTCTGGATCGCTCTTCTAGAATCCTCATTTTTCCCGATCCCGCCTGACATTTTGCTCATCGCCCTTTGCTTCGGAGCTCGCGAAAAATGGGCGAAATACGCGCTGATCTGCACCGCCGGATCCGTCATCGGCGGCGTCCTCGGTTGGCTGATCGGCTGGGGCCTCCGCGATGCTGTCGCGATCCCTCTCCTCGGCCTTTTCGACCCCACCGGACACACTCAGGACAAAATCGAAACTTGGTATTCGGTTTACGGCTTCTGGGGCATCATCATCGCCGCAATTACACCCATTCCTTACAAGGTTTTCACGATCTTCTCTGGGATGATGACCTACAGTCTGCCGCTCTTGATTGTCGCTTCGGTCTTGGGTCGCGGATTCCGGTTCTACGTCGTCGCTGGCCTGATCCGCGCCTTCGGCCCGACGGTGAAGCCCTTCGTTGAGAAGCACTTGGAATACTGCTTCGTCGCCGGCACGCTCCTCCTCATCGGCGGCTTCGCGATCATCAAGTATATCGCATGAGGCACCGCTTCGGTGCCCTTCTGCCCGCCCCTTTCTCTCAACGCAGGAGGGCACTTGCCGTCCACAGCATTGGCGATTGACCGTGCAGATCTCCCGCGGTTCTCGGACGATCCAAGTAGAATTGTTCGTCGAATCCCTTGTCCGTCCCGATGCAAACTTCGCGTAAATTTGCTTCGGCATCCAAGTGACTCACCAACGCCAACCACGCCTTACGCGCAGCTGGCCCGTAAGTCTCCGCCTCCAGCCAACCCTTTTTCACACCGGTGACCATGGCGAAGGTGAACATGGCCGTTCCCGAAGTCTCCGCCCATGAGTCCGGCTTGTCGATGAGCTGACGCCACATCCCAGATTCCATCTGATTTTCGAGCAAGCCCGCCATCATTCGAGTGTAGCCCGCCAAAATCCGCGCATGCCGCGGGTGACTTTTCGGCAGGGAACGCAACAATTCCGCCGAACCCGCAGCCATCCAACCATTGCCGCGACCCCAGTAGAAATGCGCGTTGATGCCATGGTAAAACAACCCGTTTTCCTCCTGCATTTTGTCGAAATACACCTCCATCGCCAAGGCAGCCCGGTCCAAATATTTCATCTCTTGCGTCGCCCTGAACGCCTGCGCCTGCACCAGCGGGATCATGTACATGTCATCAATCCAATACCGCGCCTCCGCCGTGACTCCATCCGCCGTCGGATTCTCCCACTGCGCATCCGCCAACGAGAGCCCCAGCGCCTTGCACCGTGCATCTTTATTTTGCAAATAGATCTCCAAAGGCACCGCCCCGAAAACCCGGTAGTCCACATGCGCCACTCGATTGATTCGCGCCGATCCCGGCTCGCTCAGCAGCGGCTCGAACTTGGCCACCAAGCGATCTTTCAATCCCACATCCGCCGTTAATTCCGCCAAGGTCAACGCGCCATACCACGCAATCACTTCAGGGTAAATCACGCCCAAATGCGCCTTGGCGGGTGTGGTCTCATAACGAAATTTCCGCGGCAAGAAATTCTCCGCAATCCTCTTCCCCACTTCAGCCGGACCCGCCCCTTGCGGCCAATCCGTGAAATACGAATCGCTGGATTTCGACTCCTCACCCCGGGCAAGCAGAGTCGCGGCCGTGGCGGCGAGTAGCATGAGAACTGAACTTTTCATGAGTAAATTGTGGTGAATCACCCGCCAGCACATCGCCAACGAGGCTTCGAAAATTGATGCCATCACGCCTGCCGTCAATCGCACATACGGAGTAGCCTCCCCCGCGAAACTCGATTCAGCTTCATTCAAAGACCTTGCGCACCGCAGGCACCGGACCTAAAAATCCGCCATGGATCTAGCTGACTTCCGCAAGGAATACTCCGACCGTGGCCTCAAACGCACGGAGATGGACGCACACCCTGTCACCCAATTCTCATCTTGGTTCACTCAAGCCACTGAGCTCGGACTCCACGAACCCAACGCGATGACTCTCGCCACGGTGGACGAATCCGGCATGCCCTTCCAACGCACCGTCCTCTTGAAATACTACGACGCCGACGGCTTCGTCTTTTTCACCAACTACGGCAGCCGCAAAGCCCGCCAAATCGAACAAAACCCCAAGGTCTGTCTCCTCTTCCCATGGGTCACACTCGAGCGACAAGTCATCATCCAAGGCTCCGCAGAACGTATCAGCACGGCGGAATCCCTGAAGTATTTCACCTCCCGCCCCCGCGAATCACAAATCGGCGCTTGGGTTTCTAACCAGAGCGAGGTGATCACGTCCCGCAAATTCCTCATGCAAAAACTCGCGGAAATCGGCGAGAAATTCAGCGCCGGAGAAATCCCGCTCCCGTCGTTTTGGGGCGGCTATCGCGTGAAGCCCTCAACCATCGAGTTCTGGCAAGGCGGCCCCGCGCGCCTCCACGACCGCTTCCTTTACCGCCGTGACAACTCGCAGTGGAACATCGAGCGTCTCTCACCCTGATCCACTCACCACCGCCCGCCCAACCACCTCAAATGTCTGCCGCACACCAGCTCGCCCGCCGCCTCAACGCCGCCGGGCACCTCGCCCTATTCGCCGGCGGCTGCGTGCGCGACCACCTGCTTGGCCTCGAACCCAAGGACTACGACATCGCAACCTCCGCCACCCCCGCGGAAGTCCTCAAACTTTTCCCCGGCTCCAATGAGGTCGGCGCGCACTTCGGCGTCGTCATCGCCAAGGCCAATGGCGAAGCGGTGGAAATCGCCACTTTCCGAACCGACGGCTCTTACAAGGACGGTCGCCACCCGGAATCTGTCGCATTTTCAAACCCGACCGAGGACGCAAAACGCCGGGATTTCACCATCAACGGCCTCTTCGAAGTCCCGGAATCCGGCGAAGTCATCGACCACGTTGGTGGCCTTGCCGACCTCCGCGCCGGCCTAATCCGCGCCATCGGCGAGCCCACCACCCGCTTCTCTGAAGACGCGCTTCGCCTGCTCCGCGCCATCCGTTTCGCTTGCTCTCTCGGCTTTGAAATTGAGCCGCGCACGCTCGCCGCCATCACGCAATGCGCCCCCCTCCTCACCCAGATCTCGCCGGAACGCATCCGCGATGAATTTGCAAAAATCATCACCTCACCACGCCGCCGCCTCGGCGTGGAATTGCTCGTCCAAACCGGACTCATGCAACACATCGTCCCAGAATTTCTCGCATGCATCGGCTGCGAACAACCTCCAGAATGGCATCCGGAAGGCGATGTTTACACGCACACGTGCATCATGCTTGAGATGCTAGAACCCTCCGCTCCTCTCGAACTCTGCCTCGCCGTCCTCCTCCACGACATCGCAAAACCACCCTGCCAAACCTTTGACTCCGAGGCCGGCCGCATCCGCTTCAACGGCCATGACTCGATGGGCGCGGAAATGGCCGAAATCATCCTCCGCCGCCTCCGCTTCCCCAATGACGTGACAGACGCCGTCGTCCCCATGGTCGCTCGCCACATGCAATTCATGAATGTCCAAAAAATGCGGACGGCGAAACTCCGACGCTTCATGGCAGCTCCCACTTTCACCGAGGAAATGGAACTGCACCGCGTGGACTGCGCGTCTTCCAATGGATTCACCGACAATTACGAGTTTCTCAATGCCAAGTCCCTTGAATTCGCCTCGGAACCTCTCATCCCGCCCGCCCTCGTCTCTGGCAAGGATCTCATCTCGCTCGGCGTCACCCCAGGCCCTCTCTTCAAAACTTTTCTCGACGCCGTCCAAACCGAACAACTCGAAGGACGAATCCTTGATCGCGACCACGCACTCGTCTATCTCAAGCAACTCATCTCTGAAAATTCCGCATAATCCGCGCAGTATCTGCTGAAATCAGCGCAGCACTCGCCCATTTTTCCACTCACTCTCCACTCATGAATTCCACCATCCCCGTCGAGCACTCCGAACCCGTCAACGCTGCCATTCTCGCCATCTCTGAGGATCTCGTCGCCGGCTTCCAACGCCACCCATTCCACCTCATCGCGGAACAATCCGGCATTCCCCTCGCAACCGTCATCGAGCGCATCCGCGCCATGGTCGAGGCCGGCGTCGTCCGCCGCGTCCGCCAAACACTCCTCTCCACCAAGCTCGCCCACGGCGCACTCGTCGCTTGGAAAGTCCCGGAAGACCGCCTCAACGCGACTTTCGATTTCATGTCCAAGCAAGATCCCTTCTCCGGCCACGTGGTGATCCGCTCCACAGACACGGAAGTTTCCGGCTCGGGATACCGCCTCTGGACAACTCTCAAAGTCCCTGTCGGCGAGTCGCTTGACTTCCACGCGACCGCCCTCCTCCGCCTCACCGGCGCATCAGAATATCTCCTCATGCCCGCCAACGGCGTCTTCGCCCTCGGCGTCGGCCACACCCGTCGCAAAGTGCTCGAACCCGGCGATAAATCGGACACGCCCGCCACCATGATGACCACCGCCTCCGTCGATCTCACCCCCGAGGAATGGGAAGTCCTCCTCGCTCTCAAGGAGGAACTCACACTCGACGAAATTTGCGAAAATCCATGGAAGCTCCGTGCGGAAATCGCCGGCGTCTCGCTTGACCGCTTCTGCGAGGTCGCCGAGACGCTCAACGCGAAAAAGGTCATCGGCCGCTTCTCCACCTTCCTAGAACACGTCAAACCCTCCGCAACCGGCGAACGAGTCACTCGCTTCAACGGACTTTTCCACTGGGCCGTCCCCAAGGGCCGCGAAGTCGAAGCCGGCGGCGAAGTCGGCAGACATTTCTGCATGACCCACGCCTACTGGCGCGAAGGCGGACCACAATTCGGCAACGTCAACATCATGGGCGTCATGCACGGCACGGAGAAAACTCGCGTCCTCGAACACAAGGCCGCCATCGACAAACACCTCGCATCCGTCGGCATCCCCGTCTCATACACCAACGTCTTCTGGGGCGGCCGCTCGGAAATCAAACCCTCGGAAATCTCGCCAAAAGTCTATGCCGAGTGGCACGCGCTGCACCCTGCCTAACTCTGCGCCAAGCACATCCAGCAGCACGCTTCAACCGGCACTCGGGCCTGTGACCAAATCGTCACAAGCCTTGTGTTCGTCACGCAATCCACGAATCCTAATTTGTTCTCGAAATGCATCGAATTCTGATCGTCGAAGATGAACGTGATATTGCTGATCTCATCGGCTTCAACCTCCAACGGGCTGGCTATGAAGTCCTCAAAGCCCACGACGGCATCGAGGGCACGGAAATCGCTCTCCGCGAGCGCCCGGACTTAATCCTCCTCGACCTCATGCTCCCCGGCCGCGACGGTTACTCGGTCTTCCGCGAACTGCGCCGCGACTCTCGCACGGTCAACACGCCAGTCATCATGCTCACCGCACGCGCACAAACGGAGGACCGCATCCAAGGCCTCGAGGCCGGCGCGGACGATTATCTCACCAAGCCCTTCAGCCCCAAGGAGCTCATGCTCCGCGTCCAAGCCATCCTCAAACGCGCTGACGCACCACCCGGCCCTGTGGATTTCACCTACGGCCCCTTCCGATTCGACAAGAATTCTCTCAAATTCTACCTCGATAACGACCCCACGGAACTCACCGCCACGGAGTTCAAGCTCCTCCTCTTCCTCTGCGAGCGCCCGGGACGCACCCAAGACCGCAACGACCTCCTCCGCACCGTCTGGGGCTACAGCGACGCCAGCCACAGCCGCACTCTCGACACTCACATGAAGCGCCTACGCCAAAAACTCGGCGTCCATGGCGCGCGTGTTGAAACCGTCCGCGGAATCGGCTATTGCGTGGCAAAGCTGACCGCATGATTCCCGACTTCCCCACCTTTTTCTCAACCCTCGCGGCACTTGCAGCACTGGTCTCTCTGGCCGTCCTCATCCTCCGCCATCGCAAAGCGCGCATGCAGTCACTCGCGGAAGCCAATGCCCAAAAAATTCTATTCACCCAAGAACTCGAACAAGCACGCGAGGAGCGAAATCGCCTCCTGGATGCCCTCGGCGACGCCTTCCTCCTCGTGGACTCCGGCGCCAACATCCGCTTCGCCAACGCCGCAGCCCGCTCTCTCTTCGGCTCACGCCAACTCATCGACCGCCCCGTCAGCGAGGCCTTCATCGACCCTCGCCTCGCGACCGCTCTCTTGGAATGCCTCGCAACCGGCCAACCCGTCCAATCCCGCCTCGTCCTCCCTCAACAAACGTCCCCTCGCGGCGACCTCGAAACTCGCGGCGTCAACGCTTGGATCATCGACGCCGCTCAACTCCCAACCCCCGCCGGTGGCACCACAACCACCCGCGTCATCATCCGCGACGTGACTGCCGAACACCAACTCGAACAAATCCGCAAAGACTTCGTGGCCAACGCATCCCACGAACTCCGCACCCCGCTCGCCATCATCAATGGTTATCTGGAAAATTTGCTGGATGACGACATGATCGCCGAACCGGAAATGGCACGCCGCTTCCTCAGCATCATGCGCAAACACGCCGACAGAATCTCGCGCATCGTCGAGGATATGCTCGTCATCTCACGCCTGGAATCCGGCGAAGCCAGCGCCCTGAAAATCGAGCCCTTCCGCTTCCACTCCTGCATCAAAGACATTCTCGAACGCCTCGAATCCGTCATCCGCAACCAAAACGCCGTCATGCGCGTCACCATGCCGGACCCCTCTCTCATCATGCGGGGCGACCGCTTCTACTGGACGCAAGTCCTCTTCAATCTCGTCGAAAACGCCCTCAAACAGAATCCTCACCACGGACTCCACGTCGAAATCGGCTGCGAGTCCGACGGCACAACCCAACGCATCTGGGTCGCGGACAACGGCGTCGGCATCCCCAGCGCCGATCTCCCACACATTTTCCGCCGCTTCTTCCGCGTGGAAAAACACCACTCTCAACAAGAAATCAAAGGCACCGGACTCGGCCTCTCCATCGTCAAACGCGCCGTCGAGGCCCACGGCGGAACCATCTCCGTCAGCTCCATCCCCGGACACGAAACGAAATTCCTGATCTCGCTGCCCGCCCAGCCACTCTGAGCGCCCACTCGGCCGCGCCCGACACACGAAGCAACGCAAAGGCTCACGTTTTTTCCGAAAATATCCGTGCGACTCGTCACGGATTTCGCGTATATCCGTGCGCAGAGACTGTATCCGCAGTTTCACCACACTTTCCGCCTTCTAAAATGTCTTCTTCCATCCAAGTGCTTCATAAAGAGCGCATTCCCACCACCGGCGCACTCGTCATCCCCGGCTGGATCAATCTGGAACTCGCACTCCACTTCGAGAAAATTTTCTCCGGCCGCAAAATCACCTGGCTCGTCGAGGAACTCGCACACCACGACGCCGCACTCAGCGCACACCTCCAAAAATCGGCCTCCGGAGCCATGTTTGCCGCTGCGGACTCCGCACCCGCCGCCGCCGGCCAACAACTGAAAACCTTCATCGCTGGCAACGGAATCCTCATCTTCGTCCCCGGCCGCGCCTCCACTCGCAAGGCCACCCCCTGCCACATCCCCTCACACCACCTTCGCACGCTCTGCGCCTTCGCACTCCCCTTCGAGAAAATTTTCTCCGGCCGCAAAATCACCTGGCTCGTCGAG
>JBEGOB010000104.1:0-11694 GCA_041182265.1 Verrucomicrobiota bacterium
TGCTTCGGACACTCCGATCCAGCCTTCTGATCTTCTGGGCAAGCTGCCTCGCCCATGGGGAAAATTCTCTGATCCCGGCACGACCCTTCACCGATAAGATGTTACTGCCGATGGGTAGCAAGACACCCGTCTGGGGTGTCGCCACTCCAGGCGCGCAGGTGTCGATCCGGTTCGGCACCCACACCGCGAGCGGCAAAGCAGACAAACAGGGAAACTGGCGAATCCTGCTGCCTAATCTAGCAGCCTCTGCCGAAGGCCGAGAACTTGAAATCATTTCCGGCAAGGATCAGCGGATTCTTCGCGATGTCCTAGTCGGCGAGCTATACCTATGCTCCGGCCAATCCAACATGGACTTCCCGCTTGGTAAAGCCGTGGGTGGTCAGCAAGAAGCGGCGCTTGCAGGTAATTTTCCCGCCATCCGCCTAATGAACCTCACCGGCACGCACACAACCGCGCGGAAATATGCCGAAGCGGAGATCCAACGTCTCACTCCCGATCAATTTTTCTCTGGCACTTGGCAAATCGCCTCCGAAAAATCTGCTTTGGAATTCTCCGCCGTCGGGTGGTGGGCCGGAAAGACCATCCATCAAACGAAGGGCGTGCCAGTCGGACTGATTGACAATTCGGTAGGCGGCAGCGGCGCGGAAGCATGGCTGCCGCGCGAAGTCCTCGAAGCCCGCAAAGACTCGATGCAATTGTTGGGAATGGAGTGGATCGACTCCCCACGCATCGGCGAATGGGCGCGCGGACGGGCGAAGCTCAACCTTGGCGAAAATACCGGAAACCATCCTTTCCGCCCCGGTTTCCTGTTTGACTCCGGCGTGCGCTGGTGGCGGGATTTTCCCCTAAGCGGCGTGCTGTGGTATCAGGGAGAAACGAACGCTGAGATCCTCGATGACGCGTGGAATCAGCGGCTCATCACCGACCTCGTGCATGGCTGGCGCAAGGTGCTTGCACAGCGGGAATTGCCGTTTTTCATGGTCCAGCTTCCGCGCATCGGTGGCAAGGATCCACTGCGCCGCGGGTGGCCGCAGTTCCGTGCCGTGCAAAAACGCGCGGCTGCGCAGTTGCAGCGCGTTTCCCTGATCGAAACGGTCGATCTCGGGTGGGATAGCCCGGACGTGCATCCACCGGACAAGCGCCCGGTCGGCGAGCGTCTAGGCAAAACGGCGGCGCAATCCCACCCCTAACCGGATGCTTGTCCAAACCAGATCTTTCACTTTGCTGAGAATCGGTCGCTGCACCAACTTGATACTTAAGTGATATCCTGACGAAACCCCTTATGGTCAATTCCACATCTTGGTTCATCCTGATGAATGCGCTCCGCAGCGGAATAAGTTTGCTGGCGAGCGCGACATTCTCGGTGAGCGAGGAAATTCCATTCGCCGGGGGAATGACACCGGATCCAGCCCAAGGCAGCGTGGATAGCTCCGGAAAATTCGTGCCCACAAAGGTCAAAGGCGAAATTTCAAACTCTCCCACAACTCTTGACGAGTTGAAGAATTCCGCATCCAAACTCATCGAAAAAACCGGAGAACACACATTCCGCGTCGGCACCGTCCAATGCGACCGGACCACGCGCACCTTGACCATCCCAGCCCAAGTCAATGACCGGGAGGGACTGATCGAATACGCATTGGTGACTCGCCAAGGAAAGACTCATGAAGCCCTGCTTGCCACTGACGCCGCGCCGCTGCACGTGCAGATGGCCGCATTGCTGCTAGGGATGGCACCACAGCCCGGAAATCAGAATCCCACAGCGGTCATGATAGAGGTCGAATGGGCGACCAATGGCCCCATGCGGAAACTCGCACTCGCCGACCTAATCACTCTAGCGAATGGCTCGCCCGAAAATGCGTCTGACCAAAAGATGGCGCGGGGTGCTTGGAATTTCACCGGCTCACAAATCGATTCACGCGGGTTTGCCGCTGCCCGTGAAGGCTCGCTGATCGCGCTCATCGAGGATCCAGCGGCATTGATTGTCAATCCGCACCCCGGCCGACACGACGACAGCCTGCACCTGCCAAACGCCGCCGCCCTACCCGGAATCGGCACCCCAGTCGCAGTTCGTATTCATTTAAGATCCCCTGATGCCTTGGGAGAGAAAACGCACGCACAACCCTAACTCAAACCCACGTTATTTTCATGAGGATCATCCATTTTGTTCTGTTACTCAGCACCCTCATTGCTCCTCACAACTCCAAGGCTGCGGAAGAGGCACGCAACTATCCACTCGGCCCGATCGGTGGCCAATACCGGATCTCCAGCGGTGAAGCCTACGCCAAAGTGGTATCATTGACCGCCGGCGCACCCGGGCAAGCCGCAGGCTTGCAAGTGGGCGATTTCATTCTGGGTGCCTTTGACAAGCCTTTCACGCCGACTGGAAGCTATCATTACGGCGTTAGTCAGGATCTGGGTTTCGCCGTGGACCGCGCGGAAGGCGGCACCGGCGCGCTGCCGCTGCAAGTCCTCCGCCCCGGAACTGGTGGCATCACCCTCACCGTCAACCTACCTGCCGCCGGGGCCTTCAGTCCAGCCTACCCGCGCAATGATGCCAAGTCCGCAGAGATCTATGAAAGCTCGGTCGCGTGGCTGCATAGCACCGCGCTGAACTCCACCGGGGATCTTGGCTACTTCACCGGTTGGACCGGACTCGCCCTGTTGGGGCATCCGAATTGGAACGATACCACCGGCACGAAACCCTATCGCTTGTCTATCAACAAAATTCGCGATTTCGTCATCCGACAGATTCATAACACAAACTACGCGCCGAATGAAAACCTACTGTTGGATGGAACTTCCAATCCTAACCACCTCGGGGGTGCGAGCAACTGGGAACTCGGTCAGGAATTGATGTTTCTGGCCGAATATTGGGCAAAAACGGCGGACAGCACCCCGATCAACATCACCGTCGGCGGCGCGAGCCTTTCCGTCACGATCAACCAAACGCTGCAACGTGGCTTGGAAATGTGTGGCAACTCCGTCCAATGGTGGAAACAACCGGCGCAGCACAGCAATGGATTTTCCCCGGAATACTCACGAGTGGCGGGCATGTGTTCCCATGGCGGCGTGACTGGCGACTACATGCACCAAGGCTGGTATTGCGGCATCAATATCACCGGTGTGCACAATTTCAACGGCATGGCCTTCGCACGCCGCGCCGGCATGAACATGAATATCCGCCCGAAAGATGGCCACTATTTCGGATTTAACCTGAATCCAGGCGACCCCATCCCAGCCTCGATTGCCAATGCGCTACCTTCCTCGATCACCCTGCCTCAGTATGCGGCCGATCCCGTGCGCGGATCGACCATCACCGACCCGTTCTGGTACGATCCATCTGTCGATCAGAAGTTCCTCATGCAGTTGAATTTCCTCGCACGGCGCAGCACTTGGTATTCCGCCGGACACAACGAAGACGGCAAAGTCGGCTACGCACCCGAGGCGATCACCTCGTATGACGCAGGCGGGCGCACGCCTGGCACCCTGCTAGGCATGGCGATGTATCAACAAGACGTGGGCGGGCTCGACAGCGCGGACCTCAACCGCATGGAGAGTCTCAAGGGCTACATGACCCGCAACTACATGAAACATCAGGAGGCACACGCCTTTTGTGTCGGCGCACAGGCATTTCAAGCATTCTGCACGCCCTACCTATCTGACCGCCAGCAGCGATTCTTCATGGACAACTGGCGCTTCTACTTCGCACTTTCCCGCACCCACACTGGTGGCTTCCAATACTTCCGTTCGCGCTCAGTGGCAGACAGCTATCTGAATGAAACTCACTGCGCCGCGCTCAACGCCGCGCTGCCTTACGGCATTGCCAACGGTGGCTACATTCTAACTCCAGCCTATAAGACGGACCGCTTGCTCACGCGCTTTGATGATCCTAGCATGACGTGGCCCAGCATTGACGCACGCTCACTCAAGCTTGCCACAAGCACTGGATCCATTCCCTTTCAAATGGTCAATGGTGACGGCCAAGTCATCAATCCAGCCGGCTACACCGCCACCTGGACCAAACTCAGCGGTGCGGGCGCAGTTTCATTCGGTCCGGACACCACGTTCACCGATCAGCCGCTCACCGTTTACAATCAGAGCAATCCCCCAGATGCTAGCAACCTCCCCAGCGGTGGTTTTGGAAACTATCGGGGCTTCAGTTTCCGGCCGAATGACACGGCGCTCACCACGGTGGGCGGCTCACTCGCAGCTCCAGATCTTCTGTTGGGAAATCTCATCGTTCGTCGTTCCGCAAGCGCGGGCTCGGGTTCGGCCGCAGCATACCTCAAGGTCTATTCCTCAGCCACGCCATCCACCGCCACGTGGATCGGAGATTCCACAAATACCGCTAACACAAACGGCGGAATTTCCGATACGAATTTGAGTTTTAACTTCAATTCACTACCGGTCCAAGCCGGCACCACCTATTACTTCTACTTCGCAAATACTCCGGGAAATCTCGCACCAAACGCCATCACTTGGACCACCGGGCGCTTGGTTGCCTCCAACAATTCCGGGCACACTTACACATCCGGCAATCTAATCAATACCTCATGGGCTTCCACGGACAGTGCATACGATGCTGTCTTCTCGTCATCCATCCAAATGCGCACCTACAGCTCGCCGGCGACAAACAGCGACACCCTGACTTTCCCCGCAGACAACACCTACCGCCTCCAGCTCACCGTGACGGATGGCACCCACACCGTCGTCGAGCCTATCGATGTGCAAGTCAACACGGTGCCGCTCCCACCGACTGAATCCACCATGGTCTTCACCGCGCAACCCCAGTCGGCCTCCGTCGCACCCGGCGGGGCGGTGACACTGACTGTGGCGACCAGTGGTCCCAGCCCCGCACTCTATCAGTGGCGGAGAAATGGCGTGGCCATCGGCAGCGCCTCCACCAGCCCAAGTCTCGCTTTGACCAATGTTTCCGGCGGGGCCGAGGGCGACTATGACTGCATTTACACCACCTCGTTTGGCACGCTCACCAGCAGTTCCGCGCATGTCACCATCACCGGAACTGGCGGAAATATTGCTGGTGGCCTGTGGCAGGAAATCTACACCGGTATCAGTGGGGATACGATTTCCAGTCTAAGCTCCAATGCGAAATTCCCCAATTTTTCGGATTCCAGCGGGCCGATCAGCAGTGCAAGCTCGACCACGAACTACAGTGATTCCTACGGCCAGCGGTGGACCGGTTGGCTCACACCCGCGGTCTCTGGAAACTACCGCTTCTACCTCGCGTCAGATGATAGCTCAGAACTTTGGTTAGGAACTAATGATCAACCTAATACCGCTACGCGCATCGTCGCACTGTCCGGCTACACCGGAGTTAAACAATGGAGCGGTCGCTCACCCAGCGCCTACATCGCACTGAGTGCGGGTCAGCGCTACTACATCGAGTTGCGTCACAAGGAAAGTTCCGGCGGCGACCACTGCGCGCTAGCATGGCAACTTTTCGGAGATGCCGTGCCAGTGAATGGCACCGGAGAAATTCCCAGTTCTGTGCTTTCTTATCGCAATGGCGGAATTTACAACGATATCCCGCTAGAGAACATCGCTCCCGCCTTCGCAACAAATCTCTTGCTAAGACAGAAAGCCTTCGACGGCAGAGCATACACCGCAAGCATCGCAGGCTCCGCCGCTGACCCAAATAGCGGAAGCACCCTGACTTATTCACGCGTCGCCGGTCCCTCCTGGTTATCTGTCGCTGCCGATGGCGCGCTTACCGGCACTCCCGCGACCGCCGACATCGGCACGAATGAGTTCACCGTGCGTGTGACCGATGAAGGGGGACTCACTGCGGATAGCACCCTGCAAATTGAAGTTGGCGATGGAGCGAATCACCCGCCGGATTTCATTTCCGACCCGCTGACAGGTCCCGTCGCAGTTGCCATGGCTCCCTACGTGGCAAGCCTAATGGATTCTGTGACCGATGATGATATTTCCAACGGTGACACCCTCACCTTTAACAAAGTCAGCGGTCCCGCTTGGTTGTCAGTCGGCGCGGATGGCGCACTCACCGGCACTCCAGCCTTGGCAGACGCCGGAACAAATTCGTTCAGCGTGCGTGTGATAGATGCTAATGGCGGCGAGGATACAGCCACCTTCACCATTGAAGTCGGTCCAGCGTATTTCACCTATGATTTAAACAATTCGCTTGCAGGGTCCGGAGCGAGCGGCGGTGGCAGTTGGGATGGGACCACGCAGTGGACCAGAGAGCCTAACGGGCTAAGCCCGACATTCATGTGGGCGGATGGCGCGACTCCGGTTTTTTCGGCAGGCACTGATGCGGCGGGCGACTACACCGTGGTAAACTCAGGCGCGCGTGGAATCGGCGGCTTCATCGCACGCAGCGGCAGACCTTTGATCACTGGCGGCTCACTTCAGGTGACGAACGCGCAAAGCACGTTCAACATCGATTTGACCGCACTTGGCGCACGCATCGATTCGCCGATCACGGGTAGCGGCGGTTTACTTAAGACGGGTCCTGGCACGCTTGTGCTCGGCGGTAGCAACACCTTTACCAACAATCTAACGATTTCCGGAGGCGTCCTAGAACTCACCGCCACCGCAAAAATCTACAACGGCGGCTTCAACAATAGTGCGGTCATCACCGTGGACAACGGCGGCACCTGGCGTATGCCAAGCTTCAATTACTCGGATGTCGGGCTCCTCGCGGACTATGCCCAACGCCGGGTAATTAACGGCGGCACCATCGAAGTCACAGGAAACACCCATAGATCCGCCCAGAACTTCACCACTGCAACCGCAGGCGGCACCTTCCGCTACACTCCATCCGGCCAGACTCTAACACTATCCGGAAACGCCAACAGCGACCTTCCACTCAATGGCCCGCTCACTTTCAATGCCGTCGGTGCGATCACCGTAAGTGAAGCGATCACCGGCAGTGGTTCTCTCATTAAAACCGGCTCTGCCAATCTCGTCCTCCAAGGTAGCAACACCTTCACCGGGCCAGTCACCCTCTCAGCTGGCAACCTGATTTTCGACAGCATAAACGCCGAAAATGGAGTGCCCGAGCTCATTCTCAACGGGGGAACCTGCTATCTCGGCAGTGCCTTCGCGGGTGGAAGTGCCACCTTTGGAGCGCTCTCGGGTTCCGGTGCTATTAATATGGCTTACGGCAGCACCGTCGGCACCCGCACCGTTTCGATCAGCCAAACATCCGACACGATTTACTCTGGTGTCATCAGCAATGCCTCAGGCTCACGCCTCGCCGGACTGGCGAAATCCGGCGTTGGGACACTTAGCCTCACGGGTAGCAGCACCTACACCGGTGCCACCTCGGTGAACGGCGGCACCCTTCGCGTCAACGGCAGCCTTGGAAACACCGCGACCTCCGTGGCAAGCGCCGGCACTCTTGGCGGCTCCGGCAGTATTGCCGGCGCGGTCACCGTCAATGGGATCCTCGCCCCAGGCGACAACACCGTCGGCACACTCACCACCGGCGCACTCACTCTAGGCCCCGGTGCCAGCGTCGATTGGGAAATCAACGACTGGAACGGCACGGCTGGCAGTGGCCACGACGCGGTCATCGCAAGTTCACTCACTCTAACTGCAACTGCAGAAAATCCTGTCACCCTTCGCTTGAAGGGCGCCTCCCTTGCGAACTTCAGCGAAAGTACCGCGCGCTTCGTCCTAGTGCAAAGCAGCGGAGGAATCACCGGGTTCAGCACAAGCCAATTTATCATCGACGCCAGCGGGTTGGCGTTGCCCCAAGGCACATGGAGCGTCGAGCAATCAGGCAACAACCTCGTTCTCGCTTACGCCGACTTCACCGATCCGGATGCGAACCAAAATGGAATGGATGACACCTGGGAAACCACACATTTCGGCAATGCCGATCTTGGAGCGAATGGTGCTAACGAAGATTCCGATCAAGATGGACTGGCGAATTTGATGGAATTCGCACTCGACACCCATCCGCTCCAGTCCGGAACCAGTCCGCTCGCTCACAGTCTAGCACTTTCTGCGGGAGGCAGACATTTGCAACTCGAAGTGCCGAAAAACCCGCTTGCGACCCATCTCACTTACCGCGTGGAAGTCACCGGCGATCTCAACGGTCCTTGGTCATCCGACGCTTTGACAGCCGTTGAAATCATTCAGGATGATGCAGCGCGCTTGATCGCTCGCGACCGCACGCCCATTTCAAATGCCAGCCGACGCTTCATCCGCCTGCGAGTCACCAACGTACCGTGAAAACGTGCGAGCCACTGAGAAAGCCCGGCCAACAAGTATCACCATGAGTCGTATCTCTCCGATCGCGGCGATATTGTTAGGTGTTTGTCAACTTTCAGCCCAGCCCTTCAACCACGATATTGCATACAATCCGGCGGACACTGCGGAGAAGATTCTGCATAACGCTGCGAACGTGGTGCCCTCACCGCGACAGCTTGCATTTCATCAATTGGAATTTACCTGCTTCATCCACTTCGGACCTAACACCTTTACCGGTTTAGAATGGGGAAACGGAAAGGAAGACCCGGCTGTTTTCAATCCTGGTGACACACTTGACACCGACCAATGGTGCCGAGTCGCCAAGGATGCAGGCATGCGGATGATGCTGCTGACCGTGAAGCATCATGACGGATTCTGCACTTGGCAGACGCGTTACAACGAGCGTTTTTCCGTGCGCGGCATCCCGTGGCGCGGTGGCAAGGGTGACGTCCTACGCGAACTTGCCGACTCCTGCCGCAAGCACGGGATGAAACTCGGAGTTTATCTCTCACCGGCGGATCTCTATCATATTGAACACAGCGACGGACTTTATGGAAACGGCAGCGCCTACACTGATAGTGTGATTCCCACCGATCCGGCATCATTTCAAAGTGCTCCTGATAGAAT
Source organism: Verrucomicrobiota bacterium (assembly GCA_041182265.1). Classification (GTDB taxonomy): domain Bacteria; phylum Verrucomicrobiota; class Verrucomicrobiia; order Verrucomicrobiales; family Akkermansiaceae; genus Luteolibacter. The sequence goes on from JBEGOB010000104.1 coordinate 8,869, forward strand.
CCGTGCGGACAAACCCTCAACAGCTCCGGTGTTCCGCTTGAAGGCGGACGACTACAACCGGTATTTTATGAATCAACTTTACGAACTGCTCACCGAATACGGGCAGATCCACGAAGTCTGGTTCGATGGAGCGCATCCCAAGCGCAAGGGCGACCAAATGTATCTCAAAAAAGAATGGTTCGGCCTGATCCGTAAGCTCGCACCCGATGCCGTCATCTTCGGTGGGCCGGATGTGCGCTGGTGCGGCAACGAGGCTGGAAAAACCCGCGCCGCCGAGTGGAACGTCCTTCCCATACAGAGTCTCGCCGATTCCGGCGTGGATCGTCCTGACGATGACATCGGCTCAAATGCGAAAGTGATCCAGCCCGACTACACAGTCTATGGTCAAAAATACACCGCGCGACATTTGTATTATCTTGTACCGGAAATTAATACTTCGATCCGCGCCGGTTGGTTTTGGCGCAACGAGCACGAACAAGCGGTTCGGCCAGCGGATGATGTGTTCGACATCTACGAACGCGCAGTGGGCGGCAATGGTATTTTTCTGTGCAACGTTCCGCCTGACAAATATGGACGAATCGCGCCACGCGATTTCGCGTCACTTGAGGAGGTCGGCCGCCGCATCCGGGCCACTTATGGCAATCGTGATTTCGTCAAAAATGCGAGCAGTGACGCATCCGCCGTGCTTGATGAAAACCTAGCAACATACTGGCAAGCGGCTGGAAGCGAAGATGAATTCACCGTGCGTTTCCCGCAGCCGAGGATGATCAACCGCGTGGTCTTGCAGGAGGCCATCGACAAAATCGGCCAGCGGGTGATCCGACATGCGCTCGATGCCGAAGTCGATGGAAAATGGTGTGAGGTGGCTGCGGCGGAAACCATTGGCTACAAACGCATTCTCCGTTTCCCCGCAGTGGATGCAACGGCATTTCGCGTGCGTATCCTCGAATCGCGCCTGCAAGCGACGATTGCATCATTCTCAGCTCATTTCTACCAGATCCCACCACCATCACTTCAAGTTAGTCGTGGCACGGACGGCTTGATCGCCATCGTGCCGCCAAGCGCCGCAGGGTTCACATGGAAACCGCACGGCCAAGGCGACCTATCAGGATTTGGTTCTCCACACATCCATTACACCACGGATGGCAGCGAGCCATCGGTCACATCTCCGCGCTATGACAAGCCCTTCGCTCTACCCGCTGGTGGACACGTGCGAGCCATTGCCTACATAGGCGACCAAGCCGGCCCACCGTGTGCTGCTAGAATTTCCATTGAGCGCAGTGCGTGGACGATCCGTTCTTGTTCCAGCGAGCAAAACGCGGAGTTCGCCGGAGCCAAAGCAATCGACGGCGATCCATCCACCTTCTGGCACTCAAGTTGGTCGCCCACTGCACTGCATCCGCATCACTTGGAAATCGATCTTGGCCGTGTGTACCCAGTCGCCGGTATCACCTATCTTCCGCGGCAGGATCGCGCGGTGCCGGATGGGATGGTCGAAGCCGGAGAAATCTCATTCAGCCGCGACGGAGCATCCTGGAGCAAGCCGCAGACATTTCGCCTAGGCAATCTAGTCAACGATCCGAGCGAGCGCGCAATAATGTTAGATAACAAATCGGTTGAAGCCCGTTATGTCCGCTTTACATCCACCGTGGGTGCCGCCGGAAAACCCTACGCCGCCGCCGCAGAAATCGGTGTGCTGTCTGAGGATTGACCGGATTTTTACGGAAGTGCTTTCAACGTGATTTCCAACAGAGCTTTTTGCGCAGCTTCAGTGATTTCAGTAAAATCCCGTTCGGTGGACGCATCATAGAGCAACGATGAATTCCCCTTGATTTGCGGCGGGCGGGCGGGACGTGAAATTTTCTCCAACATGGCATCGATGGCTTGTCGGCTCTGCGGAGACTTCGCCTTCAAGACTTGGATTTTCTCGTGATCCACGATGCCTTGGCGAAACAACTCGAAGCGCACCGACGAGCGGGAGAAGGGCACCTTAGCATCGCGGTCGCCCGGATAGATTTGAAACGTGTCGCCAGTTTCATACACCTTGTGATCCGTCGTTTCAGTGGGAGTGTCATTCCAACTGTCCACCGCCCAGCGTAGATAGCCATCGGCCTGCAAACGCGCGCTATACCAGCCGATGAACAAACTTTCCGCGGGTCGGGAGTTGCCGAAATTTCCCGGATAAGTTCCGGTGCAGGTGTACCATGTTGATTGCAAGCCCTTGGCGCGCCGGGCGGTCGCCCACTCGGCAAATTGTTGTTCGGTCCACTTGTCATTAACCACCTTCTTGATGCCGCCGTGCATGGAAATGGCGTCTAGGCTGTCATCAAAGGGATGCGTGCGGTTCGCTGCAGCCGAGATCCGCAGGGCCTTCCCTTGGTGCTTGAAATTCTCCAAAACCTTTTGCACATGCGCCATGTTTCCAAGCCCGCGTTCGTCCGCTCCGATGATGGTCTTTTCAAACCAACCGTTCTTCACCAAGACCGGCACGAATTCCTTCATGAAGGCCGACCACACCTGATTGTATTCCTCCCAACTTGAAAAGCGGTGGATGATCTCTTTCCGAGCCACTTCATCATAGCAGGTGATTGCGGAGAAGTTCCCGGACACCCATGGCAACATTGAGAAACACTCGATCCGTCGGTCGATCCCCAAGCTCATGCAGAATTTTACAAACTTCTCAAACGCGCGAAAATCGAAACTAAAGCTTCCGTCCGCCTTGCGACGCCAGCGGATCATTTCATCGTAGGAATAGTTCGTTTGCGGCTGCTCCCCCTTGAGCATGTAGGAACTCCGCCACGGGTCTTTGACCAGATTCACGGTGAT
>JBEGOB010000105.1:0-2864 GCA_041182265.1 Verrucomicrobiota bacterium
GTTAAGGGACACAACGGTCCGTGAGATCGTCACTGAGCGTGCGAAGAGAATGTTGAGCTTGATGGAGAAGACAGCAGATTGATCCAGCAGGACAAACCTATCACCCCAACCACATCTCCAAGTCCGCCATTGCCGCTCTGCCATTGCCCTTTGCCCCTTCTGCAATCTGGCGGGTAATTCCAATAGGGACAGCCCACCGCCTCGCGAGGAATGCCGCTAGAGCCTCGTTTTCCGGTGGCTGGAGTCGGACGGATTGAAAGCGGGTTTGGAATCGTTCGGTCAGGCTGCCGAGGTCAAGGTTCGTGGTGCCGAGAAACGCGTGGGCTGGCTTCATCCGGTCGAGGTAGGTGAGGAGCATGTCCTGTGCGTCCTTCGAGCAGCGGTCGAGTTCGTTCACGACTGTGACCGACCACGACCCGAAGAGCGATCCGTAGGCGAGTGAGCGTGTCCAGTCACGGGCGAGTTCGAGTCCCACTTCTTTGCCGTTCACATCCTCGATAGCGGCGGGGTGGCTGGCAAGTGTGCGGGCGATCAGGTTCACGAGGCTCGTCTTGCTGATGCCGGGTGCGCCTGAGATCAGGAGCTTGAGCGGTTGGTCCGGGTTTGCCCTAAGGTGCTCGGCTTTTCGCAGGAGCACCTAACGCCGGTCAGGTGTCTTCTCTTTCGTTTCATCAGTCTGATTTCGGGGTAATTCGCCCCTCTCAGACCAGCTAAAGTTTCAACAGACTGCTGGCTCCGTTTCCAGGGACCACTTCAGTTTCGTCTGGCGACGTATTTCAATGACCTCACAGATTTTCTGCATTTGCCGCACTTGCACTTGCAGACTCTTGGTGCAATTTCCACGTCGAACAATCACCTCACCTTGATGGAAAAAACAGCAATGATTACCGGAGCCAATCGCGGGCTTGGTTTCGAAGCCGCCCGGCTTTTTTTGAAAAACGGCTACCGAGTCGTCTTCGCCGGGCGCTCGCTGGCGGCACTTGAGCGTGCCCGCCGTTCACTCGACCACGAGGGCACAATGAGTAGCATTTTTGAACTCGATATGACGTCCTCGACCCAGATTCACAGCGCTTCCGAGTTGTTGAAAGCTGCTGGGATACAAATCGATATCTTGGTCAACAACGCTGGGATTTTCCCGCGTGATGGTGATCCTGTGGACGGCTTATCTCTTGCTTTGCAAACCAACGTCGCCGGAGCCGTAGCCTTGACGCTGGCACTCTCCAGCCACCTGCTCAATTCTCAGCTGCCACGTGTCGTCATGGTCTCCTCCGCGCTGGGATCTTTCGGAAGATGTGCTGGAACTGACGCACCGTTGGCAGAAAAAAGTTTCCTTGCCTATCAGACATCTAAGGCCGCACTGAACATGGCCACCGTTTGCCTTGCCAAGCAATTCGCCGGGACGCCACTGATCATCAATGCGATTTCACCGGGGTGGTGCCGCACCGACATGGGTGGAGAAGATGCACCTCGCAGCGCTAGCGAGGGAGCCAAGGTGATTTTTCAGGTCGCCACCCTCCCGCCTGGGTCGCCAAGCGGGACATTCATCGGTGAAGCCGGTATCCTGCCGTGGTAGCACGGATCCGGGGCAGCTGCTCTCGCAGTTAGCCGATCGAGTCGGGATCTAAATTATCTGGCGGGCGACTGAGGCTTGCCCGGGCGAAAGCGAGGTCTGCCTGACTAAGAAGTTTTACGAGCAAGTTTGCTTCTTTGTAAACCTCGCGGAGTTCAAAAGATTTATCGAATTCAAGACCAGGAATGTGAGTGTAGAATTCAAGCTGATACGGCCGACAATTCAGAGTGAACTGCGTCTCGGAGGTAGCGAGGTTTTCAGGCTGGATTCCATGCATCGGCGTTCCGAAAATTTTCAAAGCTCGGATCAGGCGACGGGCATTATCGAAAGAAGGCTTAAGCCAAAAATCTATATTTTTGCTGAGTTTGAGGGCGCTACTCGGCTTGTGTTCGAAGCCATCTGCGAGTAGATAAGACACATCACAGTCGTCGAAACTGCGAAGGAGTTTTTTGAGTTCAAAATTAATCATCGGTGATTTATCAATTTCACTTAAATCTGGTTCTTCGTCGTCAATGCATCACAATTTTCGGAAATTTTCCGGTGACATCCCCCTGCTTGGATTGCTTTGGACGGGTGTGAAAATCCGAAATATCAAGGCTCTGATGCCCCTTAAGGGGTAGGTTGTTACAGGAATCAACTTCGAAGAAATCGGTGCCCAGATCAATCTCGATTTTGACAATCGTTCTGGACAGAAGTGTCCTCACTGGGAGCCGCCGCTGCCTTGCAACAAGATCGTCCTCAAGTCGGATACCCCGCCGTCGTGCTTTGATGGCCAAGAAAGCGGCTCATCGACGAGCAGTCCGTTCGAAAGGGGCAGTGCTATGTGACCGACATCCTCAACGGAGAAATCGGAGAATTGCTCCACATGCAGGAGGGCAGGAAGAAGGAATGCGTCGAATCGTCCTTCGCGCAACTCACCGATGAACCGCGGGCGGGCATCGAGGCCAACTGTAGCGACCGACCGTAGTCGTTTTTCATCCCCTTACCGGTGTCATTCGACTTGGCGCAATGCGGAGATTTGTGGGTTGCATCTCAGGGCTTGCGGATGCGGGGATCTGGCGAATGCTCAGCTTATGGAAAGAATCGCGATTGTAGGGGCTGGCGTGGCAGGATTAACGGCTGCTTGGTCGCTGGCCAGACAGGGTTTGGCACCGGTGGTTTTCGAGAAAAGTTTGAGCCTGTTAGGCCGCGCGGCATCACGCCGAAGGGGAGACGTGACGTTCGACTACGGAGCGAATTTCTTCCGCTTGGATAACCCGGTGATTGAGAAATTGATTCGTCAGGAGTTGCCGAC
>JBEGOB010000106.1:0-9695 GCA_041182265.1 Verrucomicrobiota bacterium
GGCTGAGGCTGGGCTGGCGGGGATTTCAAATTTTTCCGGAGGTGTCGGCCGCTTGGGGTCGAAGGAAGGGGCGTCTTGGGCGAGGCGCGCGGCAAGTTCTGGGACGGCAGTGCGGATGCCCTCGACCACGCAGCATGCGAGTTGGTAGCCGCCGTAAGTGCTGTGGTGTGTGTCGTCTTTGAGGGCGGCATCTTGGCCGGGAAACGTGTGTGCGGGGTGGTGGACGAATGCTTTTTTCGAGTCCTCCGGGCCAAGCGCCGCGTAGAGTTGGAGACTCATGGCGTGGAGGTCGATGACAGGGACTTGGTTCTCAGCCCCGGCTTGGCGGACGGCTTGTGCGTAGTCGCTGAGAGTTTCCACGGGGGTGTCGCCTTGCCAGCGCCGGCGCTCCATGGGCGTGAGGAGAACGGGGATGCCGCCTTTGCTGCGGGTGGCTTGGATGTAGCGTTTGAGGTTCGACTTGTAGGTGGTGAAGGGGCCGGCACCGGGGGATTTGTCTTTTTGGTCGTTGTGACCGAACTGGATAAAAAGGTAGTCGCCGGGAGTCATCATGCTGAGGACTTTTTCCAGCCGTTTTTGGCGTTCGAATGAGAAAAGCGCGAGGCCGGACTCGGCGTGGTTTGAGATGGCCACGCCGTGTTGGAAAAATCTTGGGAGCATTTGTCCCCAGCCGGCCCATGGCTCGTGCTGTTGGTCGGTCACGGTGGAATCTCCGGCAAGGAAGACGGTGGTGGCATTGGTGGCGGGTTTAATTTCCATTTGTGCGACGCCGGGGTGCTTGCCATTGAACTCGAAGCTCAGGTGTTCATCCCAGCTGTGGACGCATGGCGGGCCGAGTTCGCGGGGGTTGAGGGAAGTTGTGCCGCCGTTGCGGATGGCGGGTTTGCGGATGTTGACTGTGAAACTGCGGGTTTCAAATTGTCCGGCGCGGGTTTCGACTTTTTCAATCATGAGTCGCCGTGACTCCGACTTGACCGTGGTGGAGGTGGCCTTGAGCGGGTGGCCGAAGCGGAGGGTGACGTCGTAGTTGCCCTCTGCGACATCCACGGCGAAGGCGCTGGGGGCGCCGGGTGCGGTGTGACTGAGAAACCCCATGCCAGCCTGCGCGGTGTAGAGATTTTCCGGGGCGACTCGTGTGTGCGCGGGCGCAATTTCTCCTGAGCTGAAGTCGAAGCGATGCTCGGCCACTTCCGCGTGGAGGGACGAGAAGGGGAGTGTGAAAAGTGCGCCGATGCTTGTGAGACGGAATGCGGAAGGGGTCATGAGTGGGATTTTTTTGGCGAGTGTCGGATTGACCCTACGCAGGCGCGGCGCGATTTGAAATAACTCGAAGCGGTTACGCTGGCTCTCCGCGAATTTAGGGGCTTGGAGCAGCGGGCGTGGGATCGACGCGTGTGCGCCGATCCCAGTTTTTCGAGGCTGCGTGGCCTTGCTACGGCCTCAGTTCTCGGTGTTTGGTTCTGACGCTGAGTAACTTAGGATCGCGGTGGCGGTGGTGTCTGCGCTGGTGCGGAAGCGGATCCATGAGGCCTGGAAGGATGCGGGGAAGCTGTGCGCAACGGAGGCTCCGGGCGCGAGGTCGAAGGAGCGGTAAGGCAGCCAATTGCCATCGCCGGCGACGTCCACCTCCGCGTGGATGGTGACGGCTTGAGTGCCGTCTTGCGAGAGGAGCAGGGATTTATGGTCGTAGCCCGTCATCAGGAAAGGATCGGAAACTTCGCCGGATTTTACAGGAGTTTTCGACCATGGGCCACCTTGTCCACGGGGTTTTCCGAGTTTCCAGAGATCGTCGAAAGCGCCGGCCCAGAGCAGAGCCTTGCCGTCGTCCGAGCGGAGGATGGAGTCGGAAATTGCGGAAGATTTCGAGCCGCCCAGGACGAGGAGCCCGCGGTAAGAGGCGAAGTCAGTGATGAGCTTGGAGTGGCTGGAGATCGGGCGGATGCGGATCATGCCACTGGCATTCTCAGCGGGGAGTTCGTAGAAAGTGCCGTGGCAATGGAGGATTTCCCGCTCGGTGCTGACTTCGCGGAGCATGCGGACGGCGGGGTGATTGATGAGGCGGTCGAAGGCGGCGGGGCCTTTTGGAAGCCGCCAGCGCTTGCCGGCTGAGTCGATGTAGAGCACGGATGCCGCATCCACTGAAATTTTGCTGGAGTTGAGCGCTGTGGAGAGGCGGAGTGCGGATGGATCGATGGCCTCGGTGTAGGGTTTCATCACCATGTCTGCGCCAAGCTCGTAAACCGCGCTGGGCGTGGTTTCGGCAGTGGCGGGAGAAAGGGGCGCGAAGAGTAGGCTGCGGCGATTGTTGCCAAGGGTGCGGAAAAGTCCGCCGGGAGTTGCGTTCGGTTCGTCAACCTCGGCGAAGGTGTCGAAGCTGGCGTCCGGGGTCTTGGTGCGTGAGTCCGTCTGGCGGTAGGTGAACCAGGCGGTGGCCTTTTCGAGGGGAGTGGCGGATTTCAGGCGAATCCACTCGCCGGGTGTTGAGGCGGGAAAGTCGATCCAAGTGGTCGCCTTGGGTGCGACTTCGTGCGTGGAGAGGCTGCGCCATGAGCCGTCGCCCTTTTCGTCGATTTCCAGAGTGATGCTGAGTTTTGCGTCGCCCTGGTGAGAAAGGTGGAGGCTGCGCTGTGAGAATCCAGCGAAGAGGAATGGCTCGGACGCTTGGTTGGCGGGGACGTCGTCATTCATCCATGGCGCGCCGCGGCCGATGGCGGGGCCGAGGCGGTCGGGGGTGTCGGCGGAGGTGAACCAGAGGTTTGAGTGAGATTGTCCGGGGCCGGCGAGGCTGTGGTTTTTCTCGTTGAGGAAGGCGGAAGCGGCCGTGTCGTCGGTGCCGAAGACGAGGCGATCTTGCCATTGGCAGAAGTCGCCGATGACCTTCAGGTAGGTTGAGCGCGGGCGGATGCCCTTGGCCTTGGTGGCGGAAAACGTTTTGGGAAAGCGCCAGAACATGCCGTGCATGGTCATGAGTAAATCCTCTTGCCCGACGTCGCGGATGCGCGGCCACTCGGTGTTCCAGCCGTGTGCGCCGTCGTAGGTGTGGCTGGCCTTTGGAAGGCGGTAAGAGTGCCATTTTCCGGCATCGAGCGTCATGAGAATGAGCGAGCGTGCGTCCCAACCGATGGACCAGAGCGGGTCGGTGGCGGGGTTTGGATTTCCGGAGATGCCGCCGGGACCGGTGACTTCAGTGAATTGGTTCCGACGGATCAATTGCCAATCCCCGGTGCCATTCCACTCGCCGAGGGCGCCGCTGGGTGTGGTGGGGATGCGTTTCGCCTGTTCCGAGTGCTCGCCGTTGTTGGCATAGACGACGCGACCTTGGCCGGAGTAGAGGCCTTTACCGTGGTATCCGGGGAGTTTTGAGGCGATCGCGCCAGGTGTGGTGGCTTGCGTGAAGCCCTTGCGTGGTGGGTTTCCATCCTTGATGAGGCACGTTGCCTCGAGCGTTTTCACATCCACCTCGTAAAGGCCTTCCTCCATGGTACCGAAGTAGATTTTTCCGGCGGGATCTGTGAGGTGGCGTGCGTTGCCGGTGAGGCGGCCCTGCATTTTTGCGGGGCTGATGACGCGGACATTGGCAGCGGTGTCGATCGCGTAAGGTCCGATAAAAAGCTGTTGGGATTCGCGGTGGATCATGCGATTCGCAGGGGTTCCGCCGACGCTTTCGGGGCGTTTTGTGAGTTTTAGATCGGAGCTGATTTCATAGAGTTGGTCGCTTGATCCGTGGGGAAGGTGTGGGCCGTAGGTGATGACCCAGAGTCGGTCCGCCCATGGGACCACGGCGCCGGTGCCGCACTCGCCCTCGTTGTTATAATAGGCGAGATGTGGGTAAATTCCGCTCCACGCGCGCGGCGTTTCCGCTGAGGCGAGGGGGGCTGCGGCGAGAGAAAGGCCGCCGAGGATGCTGAGAGGTCGGATCATTGGTTTGGTGAGTTTGTTCCAAGCGGCGTTGTGTCGCTGGTGTGCGGTGATTTGTCGCGGGTGCTTGGATTTGACACAGCGAATGCGGGAAAACCGAAATTTCCGCGATTTTTTTTGGGGGGCGTGTCAGTGCAGCTTGAGAATCACGCCGACGGTGGTGAAATAAATCATCATGCCGGAGACATCGACCGTGGAGGCGAGAGAGGGAGCCGAGACCACAGCGGGGTCAAGTTTGATGGCGCGGGCGCAGATGGGGAGGAGTGCGCCGAGCACCGTGGCGGAGAAGACTTGGACGGTGAGCGCCACGGAGACCGCGAAGGCGAGTTGGAAAAAGTCGAATCCCGCGCCGGTGCCACGTTGCAGGTATGGGAGGAGGAAAGTGATGAACGCGGCCATGGTCAGACCGAGTGTTAGGCCGAGGAAAATTCCGGTTCGCGCTTCTTTCCAGGCGATGCGGAGAGCGTTGCCCGTGCTGATTTCCCCCAAGGCCATGGCGCGGATGACCATCGTCGCCGCTTGGCCGCCCGAGTTCCCGCCGGCGGCCACGACCATCGGTAAAAAGAGCGTGAGGACGAAGGCTTGTTCGAGCACTTGGCTGAAGCGATACATCACATAACCCGAGGCGATCGAGACGAAAGCCAGGCCGACCAGCCACGACACGCGGCGTCGGTATTGCAGGCTGACGCTGGTATTCAGATAGGAAACTTCCGATTGCTCGCCGGTGATGCCTGAGAGTTTTTCGATATCCTCGGTGGATTCCTCTTGGAGGATTTCCATGGCGTCATCGTAGGTGAGGACGCCGAGCAAGTGGTGAAATTCATCCACCACCGGGAGCACGATTAGATCGTATTTCGAGAGTGTGCGAGCCGCTTGTTCCTGGTCGGCCGAGGCGAGGATGTATTCGTCCGCCTCCTCCATGATGTCGTGGATGGGCGTGTCCCACGTGCTGAAAGCGAGGTCGCGGAGGCGGACCTTGCCGACGAGGCGGCCTTGGGCATCCACCACAAAGATGCGGGCGAGCGTCTCCGCATCCTCGCGGTCGCGGCGGAGCACGGTGATCGCCTGTTTCACCGTCATGTCCGCAGTGATGCGGCCGACGTGCGTGGTCATGCGCCCGCCCGCAGTGTCCTCCTCGTATTTGAGGAGATTGCGTGTGAGTTCCTTATCGCGCGGGCCGAGGAGGCTGAAAAACCGGACTTGAGACTCTTGGCTGACCACTTGGAACACGTCCACGCGGTCGTCGTCCGAAAGATTGCCTAGTAGGACGCGGAGTTGAGCCGGCTTGAAGTGGCCGAGAGCGCCCTCGATGAGCGGGTAGGGAAGTTCCGCGACGAGATCGGTGGCGAGCTCCGGACCGATGGTTTTGAGGAGCAAATCGCGCTTTTCGTCGTCGAGATTCTCGTAGAGGTGTGCGAGGTCGGCGTAGTGGATATCTTGCGCGGCGGCGAGCAAGGCTGAGCCATCGGCCGCTTCCAGCGCCCGAATCAATTCCGCCATGGTTTCATCCATCTCCTCCGCCACGCGCGGAGAGTGCGCGGCGTGTTCCGGGCGGGCAAGGAAAACGCGCGGGAAACGGCGGATGATTTTCTCAGCGCGGCGAGTTGCCGATCAGATGGCGGACGAGGAACTCGGCGCGGCGGCGCTTGCCGAAGGGCGTTTCCGCTGCGCCGTGGCCAGCGTTCATGATGGGCACAAACTCGAAATCCTTGTCCGCAAGCGTCAGCGCATTCACCACCTGCGCCGTCGATGCCGGGTCCACATTGGTGTCCAATTCACCGACGATGAGCATCAACTTGCCGCTCAATTTCGCGACGTGAGTGACATTGGAATTGCGGGCGTAGCTTTCATCCACCGGCCACCCCATCCACGCCTCATTCCACCAGACCTTGTCCATGCGGTTGTCATGGCAGCCGCAGTCCGCGACTCCGACTTGATAGAAATTCCCGTGGTGGAGCAGTCCGGCCAGCGTGCTTTGGCCACCTGCGCTGCCGCCGTAGATTCCGACGCGTGCGAGATCCATCCAGCGGCGTTTGGCGGCGGCGGCTTTGATCCATGCGATGCGGTCGGGAAATCCTGAATCCATCAGGTTTTTCCAGCTCACGTCATGGAATGCCTTGCCACGCCAGTTGGTGCCCATGCCATCGATTTTCACCACGATGAAGCCGAGTTCTGCGCGCTCGTTGAGGCCGAACCATGGGGAAAAACTCTTTGGCACGAAATGGTCGTGCGGGCCGGCGTAGATATCCTCCACGATCGGGTATTTTTTCTTGGGATCAAAATGAGTTGGGCGGACGATGATGCCGTGGATGTCGGTTTTTCCGTCGCGCGCCTTGGCGACGAAGCGCTCCGGACGAGTCCAGCCAGTGCGGAGGAGTGCGGAGTCATCCGCGCGTTCCAACACGGCGACGAGCGTGCCGTCTTGAGCGCGGCGCAGCTCAGTGACCGGCGCTTGATCGACGCGCGACCCGGTGGCGAGGATGAAATTCCGGTCTGGCGAGAACTCAATGCGGTGGTTGCCATCGCTCTCCGTGAGGCGCGTCATTCCAGAACCGTCGAAGTTAACCCTCGCGAAATGCGCGTGGTAGGGGTCTTGGCCACTCACGCCGACGATTTTCAAAAGGACTTGGCGCTTGGCTTCGTCCACCTCGATCACCTCGCGGACATTCCACTTGCCGCGAGTGATCGGGTTCTTCACCGCGCCGCTCACTTCGTCGATCAAATACAGGTGGTTGTAGCCATCGCGCTCCGAGGCCCAGAGGATTTCCCGGCTGGCGGGAATGCGGTGCAGATAAAATTTTTGTGAGTAATCGATGAAGGTTTTGCTCGTGTCCTCAAGGATCGTGCGGGTGCTTCCCGACTCGCGCTGGATGCCGACGATGCGCATCACTTGGTGGCCGCGCTGATTGTAAGCGAAGGAGAACTCCGTGGAATCCGGAGTCCAGGCAGCCTCGGAAATTGACCATGGATTGTCGAAAAGCGTTTCGTCCACGGCCACGGCGCGCCGGTTCTCGACGTCGAAAAGATAGGGTTTCGGCTGGCGGATCTCATCGCCGGGTTTCGGGTAGTCGATGGATTTTAGCTTGGGTTGGAGTTGGTCCGGCGGTGAGGATTGAACGATGTGGATTTTGCGGGAAACGACCTTTTTCGCACGGAAGGCGATGAGGCTTTTCGAGTCCGGTGACCAGTGGAGCGGGTGGCAGTATGGGTGATCTTCCGAGCCATCTGAGGAGAGTGAGATCGATGCGCCGCTGCCGGTGGGCTCGAGCAGGACATTGTTTTGGAGGATGACGGCGCGCCATTTTCCGTCGGGGGAGACGTTTTGCGGGCGCTGCGGAGGAGGTGCGACGCGTTCAGTGATGCGAGCGGTGGCGGGCGTTGAGCTCGCTTTCACCCCGGCCAATGGGGTGCCGGATGCGTCGCTGACGAGCCAGACGTGGCCGGTGTAAGTCGTTTGGCGGCGGGTGGTTCCGCTTGCGATGCTACCGTAGGATTTGCGTTCGCCGGCGTCGCTGAGCCAGAAAATCTCGATTTCGCCGGGGCTCGCATTTTCGATGATCAACTCCGTGGGCTCGCCATTTTCGCGGCGAGTGCGCAGAGCGGATTCCGGGTCGATGAGTGGGGCGGATGCCGTTGGGAATTCGGTTGGCTTGAGCGTGCGGGTTGCCGGGTCGTGGCTCCAAGCTTGGCCGAAAGCCCGGAAGCGGAGGCTTCCCGCTGCGCTGTCCGGGGCGATGGCGTCGAGGGGCAATGCGTCCTCGCTGACCTTGCGTGAGGTCGCATTGGCCAAGGCTTTGGCCAGCGCTGAGTGATCAAAAGCGGGTGATTTTTTGCCGGATTTTAGATCGATTTTGAAAAACCGGTGCTGCCCGGGAGCGGTATTGATCCGATAAATCAAGGTGCTGCCATCTTCCGCCCAGTGTGGAGTGAGTTGGTCGTGCGTGATGAGAGATGGCGCGTTGCGACCGAATTTCGCGATGCGTTCCATGCCCGCACGGAGGTTTTGCGAGACTGCGGAGGGACTGGTGAGGCCGAGCAGAAGGGCGAGAAGTGCGGCGGTTTTCATGGGTCATGCGAGCGCGAGATTTCCGTCTCGCCCTGTCGCCAAGATGAAGCCTGCCGCCGTGGCATGTGCAATCAGGAAATCACAGGGCTTGCGTGAGCCGCGTCTGGATTTTCCAAAGTGCAGGTCACGACGCAGCCGCCTTGCATGCCCGAGGCTACGGTGATTTTTGCGCCGATGAGGCTTGCACGATACTGAAATAAATGGAGTCCCATGCCGGTTTGAGTGCCGGCACCGGGCGGGCTGAAGCTGCTGCCATTGCTGGTGATCGTGACGACTTGTGCCGCGTCTGTGACATGGCAGCTGATTTCCACGGCGCTGGCGTGGCCGTGTTTAATCGCGTTGGTGATCGATTCTTGGACGATGCGGTAAAGGTGGATTTCAAAAGATTTCGGGATTTGAAATGCCCCGTCCATTTGGATCGTGCAGGCGATGTTGGCGAGTTGTTGCGAGCGATTCGCGAGGTCTTGGAAGGCGAGGGGTAGGCCGCCTCGCTCCAGTTCAACTGGGTAAAATGCGCGGGCGAGATTGCGTGTGGTTTCGATGCTATGGTTGAGAAAATGGCTCAATTTCGCGGCCGAGGCGGCGCGTGGGTGCGCCTCGTCGCGGAGCTCCTTGGCGAGCAGGTCGGTGAGGATCGCCATGCCGACGAGCTGCTGCCCGAGGTCGTCGTGGAGATCTTGGCCGATGCGCATTTGCTCGCGTTCGCTGATTTTCAGGATTTCCTGTTCGAGGCGCAAGCGTCCGGCGATTTCCGTTTGAAGCTCGGCCATCGCGTGTTCGAGTTTTGCGGTGCGCTCGGTGACGCGTGCTTCCAGCTCGTCACTGAGTTTGCGGAGTGCTTCTTCCGCCTGTTTTTGCTGGGTGATGTCGCGGCCGACGACGACCAGCAGTTTGGGCCGGTGTGCGCCATCCAAGAGCGGACTTTTAATCACGTCGAAATAGCGTGGCGGTGCGCCGGGCTCGGTCACCTCTTTGAGAGTCCGGATCGGGCGTGCTTGCTGCCACGCTTGTCGCTCAATGTCCCGGCACTCGATGCATCCGCGCATGGCGGCGGTGGGTGTGAGTGCTTGGATCTCCGCGTCCGTCTTGCCGTGCCAGGCGAGCGTGCCGACTTTGAAATGTTGCAAAGCCGCGTCGTTTGCGAGCAGCCAGCGGCCATGGGCATCCTTGACTTGCACCGTGTCCGGGATGGCGGCGATCATCGTGCGCAGCAACTCTTCGTTCGCGCGCAAGGCTTGCTCGGCGATGCGACCGGCGCTGATGTCGATGTGTGCGATGATGGCCCCGCCGATGCTGGGTGGGGCGGCGACCGCCTGCATGAGGAAGCATCCGCTCTCGTCGGTGAGCTGGCAGGGGTATTCCATTTGGAAATCCTTGCGGGCGCCGGATAGCACATCGGTGATGCCGGCGAGTGCTTGTTGGGCGAACGGGTCGCCCTCGGCGGCGGCTTTGCGCGTCACGGAGAGGTAGTCGGCACCGACCGGGGCGGTTGGTGTGGCTGGATCGCCAAATTTCCGGCCGAACTCGAGCCAGGATTCGTTCACGGCGATGATTTTTCCCTCGCGGTTGAGGACGGCGATTTCCGCGGGGATGGTGTCGAGGATTGCCGCACGAAATTGCTCGTGCTGCTTCGTTTGCTCCGCGGCTTCAAGTTTTCTGCGGCGCTCGATGAGGAGTTGCCAAATGGCACTGGCGAATGCGGTGAAAGTCA
>JBEGOB010000107.1:0-5410 GCA_041182265.1 Verrucomicrobiota bacterium
GCCGCAGTCAGTCCGCCATCGCCCGCCTTCACCGCCGCATCGATCTTCTCCTTCAAGCCTCGCTTTTCCAACTCAAGCATCGCGAGTTCCCGGACTTGACCGACAATCCACCCGCCCGCAAGGAGCAGAACGATCACCGGCACAACGAAGAGGAGAATTTTCATCTCGCGTAAATTCATCCGCAACACGGCAAGCGTCAAGATCCCACCAAGACAAAACGCCAACCATTCGAGCGCAGCATCCGCAGATTTCGCTTTGCCGGTCGCCATGCATCCCGCTTTGTTTCACACCGCCCGCCATTCCAAGCCCCATTTCCCATCCCATGCCACTCCTCCGTCTCCTCGCAGGCATCCTCATCCTTGCCGCAAGCACCCTGCTCAGCCGCGCCCATCAGGTCGCATCGGTCGAACTGGAATTTCAAAATCTCACCACAGAATGGCAACTCCTTGGCGAAATGGACATCGCCTACATGCTCCCGGAGACGCGCAGCATCCCGGATGGCCAACCGCTCAGCCGCGAGGCAGTCATGAAATCTCCACCGCAGGAAATGGCGAGAATCCGCAAGGAAACGG
Organism: Verrucomicrobiota bacterium; assembly: GCA_041182265.1. Classification (GTDB taxonomy): domain Bacteria; phylum Verrucomicrobiota; class Verrucomicrobiia; order Verrucomicrobiales; family Akkermansiaceae; genus Luteolibacter. The sequence goes on from JBEGOB010000107.1 coordinate 573, forward strand.
AGAACACACTCCGGAATTTACTCAGATTTTCCTTCGCCGGCCGGGATCTGCCATGGCAAGTCGAGTTTCCGGACTTCGAGCGCAGCCCCTTCGCCCTCCCCCCGGAAGCCGGCGACATCGCACTCATCACCACCCGCATCCGCATCCCCGCGCAAAGCGGCGCGGGCGAACTCCGCATCCACTGGGCTGGCGAGCTCGATACGGAACTCATCATCCTCACGGAAATGGGCGAGGACACACGAATCGTCAGCACGCTGCCCGGCGGAAATCTCATCCTTCACGAACAAGCCCCATCCGGAGCGACCACCCCGGTCCAACAATCCAGCGCCGCCACTTGGCTCCTCTCAGGATTTCGCCACGTCATCCCGCTTGGAATGGATCACATGCTGTTCATCCTCGGACTTTTTCTGCTAGTCCCCAAGTGGCGGCCCCTCCTCGGCCAATCACTTCTCTTCACTCTCGCCCACTCGATCACGCTCGCTCTAGCCGTGCTTGGCCTCGTCGAAGTTCCCGGAAAATGGGTGGAAATCCTCATCGCTGTTAGCATCACATGGATCGGCATCGAAAATCTAATCGTCCGCAAACTCGCGAAAACCCGCCTATTCCTCGTCTTCGGCTTCGGCCTGCTGCATGGTCTCGGCTTTGCCAGCGTGCTGTCCGAGAAGCTCGGCGGCATCCCGCGTGACCAACTCACCGTCCCGTTGTTAGGATTCAACCTCGGCGTGGAGCTTGCACAAATCACCGTGCTCTGCGCCGCATTCCTGATCCTCCAGCCCTTGCGGAAATGGACGCGTCACGTCCAAACCATCGGCTCAGTTGGCGTCGCCCTCGCCGGCCTCGGATGGATGATCGAGCGACTCCTAAGCGCATGATCTCGCGATCCGCGGTGAAAAGCCAAGTTCGCCGGTTCTTCGCCAAAGCTTGCACAAAACACCAAGGATCAAGAGGTGAAACCCGCCGGTTCCGCCGCGTGCCCCTGCTCGGGAACTTGCTCGGAAAACATCTCTTCCAAACTTCGTCCCGCGGCTAGAATCTCAAAATCCGAGTAGCGCGGCTTTTCCACAGGTGGCCAAAATTTCGCCTCCGAGATCCGCCCGGCGACCCACTCGGCGCAGGCACGCGCAGCCTCCAGATCCGCCATCTCAAAGCCCTCCCACTCATGCATTCCCACATCGGCAAGCGTGTTGCCCATCGTGAAATAACAGGGCATCGGCAAAGGCTTACCCTCCTCCACCAAGCCAACCGCATACATGGGCAACTGCAAATTCTCCCAACGGAAATTCACCGATTTCCCCTTGTCTTCCCCCACGTAAATCACCGGATCCTCCCGGGTGTAATGCGCTGGCAACACGCTGGCATCCGTGACTTTTTTCCGGTGCACCTTGTCCACGCCCTCCACTCGCCCCGTCTTGTAATCCACCACGCGCAGACGCCCCGTCTCACGCTGCATATCCACGCGGTCGATCTTCATCACGATCACCGCATCGCCCACCTGAAACTCGACCTTACGCTCGATTTCGATGATCTCCCACCCCTTCGCCCGCTCCTCCGCCTGCACCTTGGCCAGCCACTCGAAACGCTGCCGCATGGCCTCAGCCTGAATCCTAACGGACAAGGGCACCCGCTCACCAAACCACACCGCCACCACACGGTCCAACTCACCGGATAGCCAAGCGTAGATCTCCGCCGCGTCCTCTGACGCCCGTGCTTCAAGATCCCGCCCCCAATTTTCCAAGACCTCATGCGCGACCGTGCCGAAATCCCGTGAACTCCATTCCACACGCCCCACCTCCGGCTCACTCATCTGCAACACGTGCTTCAAATAGTAACGAAATGGACACGCCAGATAATCCACAAACGACGTCGCACTCAAGCGCTTAGGCGGCGTAAGCACGCGCGGCTTCCAATGCCAATCCTTCTCCCAACGCAACCCCGCTTCCGGCGGCGCGACCTCTCGAAACAAGTGCTTCACGCGCTCCGGCAATGCTTCGCGCGTCCCCGCTAACAGCAACCTCGACGGCAATAAAATCTCACCACCCGCCCCGGATTTCCCGCAAATCACATCCACCCGGCCACCCTGCCGACGCGCTTCTAACATTGACTGATAGAGAAATGCATCACGCGCAGACCGGTCGGTATCCGTGATCAAGCCCAGCCGCATCCGACTCGCCTCACTCAGCCAAGGCTCACCACCGCTCCTCGCCGGCACCTTTCCGTCATTCATGCCACACAGCAGCAAATGGCTCCCCGGCTCATGAAATAGCTCCAACCATCCCTGCACATCCAACACCCGCCCTGCGGGTGGCAAGGAGGCAGGATCCGGTAGCTCGGCCAGCATCATCTCCATCCAAAATCCAGCCCCACGCCTGACGCTTGAAATCACCGGTGCCGCAGTCACCAGCCACTCGCCAAGGCGCGCCGCAGTCTCTTCAGTGGCCGGCCCAGTCCTCGCCAACACACCTAACATTCTTTCCATCACCGCGGCAAAGTCTTCCGCTAGAAAACTTGCACGCCAAGCCTCCAGCGCCTCCCCCGCCATGCAAAGTTCCTCGGCAGACTCCCTTTCCCAGTCATGGCGGAACGCCTCAGCATCCGTGCGCCGCCGCAAATCCGCCACTCGCATCACCATCCATCGGTCGCGCAGCTCGGCGAGGCGCTTGGCCTTCTGCGCCCGCTTGCCCCCCACCAGAACGCCCGTCTCCGGCGCGCATAACAAGTCCGACATCACCGCCAAGGTCGGCTCAGCCAGCCAGCGTGACCAAATTTTAAACCACCGCGAAAGCCCGCGTTTCACCTGGGGAGCCGCCGGGTGAAACGCAACCCAAGCGTCACGTGTGAAAGCCCGCGCCAACTCCTCACCCACCTCGGCATCCGCCGCGCCCAAGGCAAGATCCTTCGAGCTCGTCCGCGCCTCACTCACCACACGCAGCGCCTCCACCGCCTGCTGCCGCGGGTCCGCCGCCACGATCACCTCACCATCCGGCCACGACAGACTCCGCTCCGCCCACACCGGCAAGGGCCGGCCCAGCTTGGAGAAACCTGCCGATTCCGACTCTGGAGCCCCGACCAAAACCGTCACGTCAATCACCCCCGCCGCATGCTCCCAAGCTCGCTCGACCAAGGGTGGCATTTCCACCACACCCGCCAGCACGATCCGTGAAATTCCCTCTGGCCGCGGCATGCCCTCCGCCAATACTCGACTCCGACTCTTCACCTGCCAACTCTGCAAGCGGGCCTCCACCATCTCCTCCAAGCGCCCCAAGGCCTCCCACCGCTCAGCTTCCACCGTGTCCGCCAATTTCCTCCCGGCCGTCTCCAATAAAATCCCGTTTTCCTGCAAAGAGCGCCGCAGCCCCACCATCTCACGCGCCATCCCGCCCGCCCACTCTTTCCCATCCTCCGCAGGAGACTCCGGGAAAAGCGCACCATACGCCGACCAATCCTCAACACCCTCCAGCACCTCCACCCACGCTAAATGCTCCAACCAATCCGCCGCTGCCTCATCATCCCGCATCTTCAAAAATGAACCGGGCGTCACGACCTGCGGCGCTAACAAACCACCCTGCACCTCCGCCAAGGCCTCGCGCAAACGCCTCCCACTCTGCGCCGTCGGCACCACCACCATCCAGCCCGGAAGCTCATCTCGCCGCGCCAACAACCAATCCACCGCCTCAGTCAAAAACGGCCGATCCCACCCCAAAAATACGCGCTCGATCATGCCGGAAAGCATTCACAGTCCGCATCCCACTGGAAATGAAATTCCTCACCCACGACCAAACCGCTCTTTTTCCGCCAACGCATTCCGCGCTTCTCACACGCCGCACCGTGGGTTCCAATCCTCCCGCAACCTCGCACGATGTCCGAAAACTTTTACCACCAAACCACCGCCGCGCCGGCGACTTCCTTCGATGTCTCGCTCCGTCCGCCGGCATTCTCGGAATTTGTCGGCCAGGAAAAAGTCAAAGAACGCATCTTGCTGATGCTTGAAGCCGCCAAACAACGCAGCGACGTGCTCGACCACGTGCTCCTCTCCGGCCCTCCCGGCCTTGGCAAAACCACCCTTGCCAATCTCATCGCACGTGCCGCCGGGACCCAACTCCACACAACTTCCGGCCCACAAATCGAAAAAGCCGGCGATCTCGCAGGCATCCTCACCAACATCCAAAAGGGCGATATCCTTTTCATCGATGAAATCCACCGCCTCCACCCCGCCATCGAGGAATACCTCTACCCGGCCATGGAGGACTTCCGCCTAGATATCATCATCGATTCCGGCCCATCCGCTCGCTCCATCCAGATCAATTTACCCAAATTCACCCTCGTCGGCGCCACCACCCGCTCCGGCATGCTCACCGCCCCACTCCGCTCGCGCTTCGGCTTGGCGAACCGCCTCGACTACTACACGCACGACGAACTTGCCCTGATCATCGAGCGCTCGGCCGGCCTGCTCGACGTCCCCATCCAACGACCCGGCGCACTGGAAATCGCTTCGCGCTCACGCGGCACCCCACGCGTCGCCAACGCCTTGCTCCGCTGGGTCCGCGATTTCGCCCAAGTCCGTGGCGAGGGTTTCATCGACCAAACCATCGCGGACGCCGCGCTGGCCATGATTGAAATCGACGCCCAAGGCTTGGACGAAATGGACAAGCGTCTCCTCGAAGTGCTCATTTATAAATTCAACGGCGGCCCCGTCGGTCTCAACTCACTGGCCGTCGCCGCCGGAGAAGACGCCGCCACCATCGAGGAAGTCCACGAGCCATTCCTCATCATGCAGGGATTCCTCATGCGGACGCCACGCGGCAGGATCGCCCTCCCCGCTGCATACACTAAAATTGGCG
>JBEGOB010000108.1:0-5966 GCA_041182265.1 Verrucomicrobiota bacterium
CGCCGGCCCGATCCACACTCCGGCAGGTTTCCCCGGACGCTGGGCGATTCCATGAAACAGCTCGCGGCAGCCCAGTTCCGCCAGCAACGACGGCAAAAAATCCCGCGCTCCCATCGACACCGCGCCCGTGAAAATCAACCAGTCATGCGCACCCAGCAAACCCACCAAAGCGGGCCGCGCACCCTCACGCGCATCTCCCAAAACCCCGATGGTCCGAGGCGCGAATCCCGCCGACTTCAACGCGCCCGCCAAGGAGTGCGCGTTGGATTGCCGGATCTGGTGCGCCGCCGGAATCTCGTCCACCCCGACCAGTTCGTCACCCGTCGCCACCACCGCGATCCCCGGAATCCGGGAAACCTCCAACTGGCCGGCACCGCAAGACGCCGCCACGCCGATTTCCCGTGCGCCAAGTCGGCATCCCGGCTCCAACAAAATTTCGCCCTCCGCCGCATCGCTGCCCGCCAAGTGGATGTAGCGCCCGGCCACCGGGTCCGCAGAATCCGTAAAAATCCGCAGATCGCCCTCGCGCTTTGCAAGATCCTCCACCGGGATAATCAAATCGGCGCCGCCCGGACAAGGCGCACCCGTCATCACCTCCACACAAATTCCAAAGTCCGCCGCCAGAGTCACCCGCGCCGCCCCAGCAGGTGCCGCGCCACTCAAGCGATACGCACGGCACCCCGCCCGCCAATCCGCCTCCCTCAGTGCGAAGCCATCCATCATCACCCGATCAAATGGCGGAAACGCCCGGTCCGCCGCCACTCGCTGCCGCAGCACACGCCCGCATGCCTCCTCGATCCGGCAAACTTCGACCGCCGACAAACGCACATTTTCCATAAGAAGCCCGAGCGCAGCGTGGAAGGAAACCATGGCCAGACTTTTCGCCCCATCCACCGCCCCGCCAAGAGAAAATCACCGACATGACGAATCTGTTTCCCTGTCGGTTGACTTTTCCTCCCCAGCCCTCCATATCCGGCGCATGTCGTCAGCACTGCCGCCAAAACCCAGAACCATCGGCCCCAAAGTCCGGATCTGCATCGTCGCCTCGAAATACAATGAACAATTCACCGACGCCCTGGTGGAAAATGCCATTGAGGAACTCGGCGAATTGGTCCCGCAAGGTCGCATCGACCTAATCCGCGTGCCCGGCGCATTCGAAATTCCCGTAATGGTCGCCACCCTCCTTGAGCGCGACCCACCCGCCTGCGTCATCGCCCTCGGCCTGATCATCCGCGGTTCCACCGAACATGCGGACCTCGTCGGCGCATCCGTGACCAATGCCCTCCAAGACTTGGCGTTGAAATTCATGCGCCCCGTAATTCATGAGGTTTTGCTGGTAGAAGACGAAAAGCAAGCCTACGCACGCTGCATCGGCACGCAGATTAACCGTGGCAGAGAAGCTGCCCGCGCCGCCGCCTCGATGATTGATATTTTCCAAGAACTTGACCGATCCATGCCCCGGAACCCCAGCCACAAAAGCCAACGCAATGCCTAGCCCCCGCCACATCCGCGAGGCGGTTGTTCAGTTTCTCTATTGTGCAGATCTCGAGGGCGGTGCAAACCCCTCCGACCTGCGTGGACCTTTCTGGGACTTTGTCACAGAGTCCGATCGTCGCAGCCTGGAATTGGCAAAATTCCGCACCGTCCACCACCTCGCCCATGGGCGGGAAGGACGGCTCGTCGAGTTTGTCGAACGCCAAATCCTTGCCATGGCCACTCTCTCAGCTTGGCCCCAAGCCGAGCTCTTGAAAATCGAACTCGCGCGCATCGCAGAATTCGAATCACGCTGGAGCACCTCGTTTGCCAAGCTCGAACGACTCCCCAAGGACGACGACGACGCCTCCGTTGCGGAAAGCTTCAGCTCGGCGCTCGACGCACTTTTTAAGATCGACCGCGACCTCGCATGCTCCCGCCTGCGTTTCCTCCAAGGCATCGAAGACTTCCCCGCACTCCGTGGCCAATTGGAAGCCGTCGCCGCCTCCATCCGCCGCCTCCAACGCATCTCCGACCGTCTCCGCATGGTCGAACAACCGGAAAATTTCCCAGAACAAGCCGATCTCGCACGCCTCCGCGACTCCAAGGCGGAAATCGACAAACTTCGCGAAAAAGCCGATGCCCTCGTGGACTCGATCCTCCAACACAAGGAAGACATCGACGAAACTCTCGCCAACGTCGTCGAAAACTTCTCCCCCGAGCGCATCGATCCCGTGGACCGCGCGATTTTACGGCTTGGAACCTACGAGCTTCGGCATGCGTCCACGCCTCACAAGGTCGCCATCAATGAGGCCATCGAACTCGCAAAACGCTTTGGCACCACGGATTCCAGACGATTCGTCAACGGCGTGCTCGACAAGATCTCCAAACAAGGCGAGCCCCCTTCCGAAGCTGACGCGGTTTTGTAATTGGTAAATTCTCGCAAACGCTTCATAAGTCGCGCGAATCCATCCAATTGCATGCACCACCCGACACGCTTCCAACTGAAAACCTTATGGAGCGCCGCCACCGGGGTCTCGATTTTGATCCTCGGTGGCTTGGTGCTGATCCTCATCTGGCTGCTCGGCTACGTTTTCGGATTCCTCCAACCCGTCCTGATCCCGCTCATCGTCGCCGGCATCATCGCCTACGTCTTGGACCCGGTGGTCGTGTTCCTTGAATCCCGCGGCCTCACTCGGCTGTGGGCAGTTATCGCCCTCTTCTTCGCGATCCTGTTCGCAGTGACGGTGCTCATCGCCGCAGTGCTCCCCGGCATCCAACGCAGTCAACAGGCAATGAAAAGCCGCATCTCAAGCCAAACGGTCCGCAACACCCCGCCTCCACTCATCGGCGACTCCGAACACCTCGCCCCTGCCCTCGCCCGCTCGCTTCACCAACTCCGGATCGACCACCAAAGCGGCCCCATCGGCTGGGCTCTCACCGAGATCGATGACCGCGGAAACGCCGTGGAAATGGACACTCCGCCCACAGAACCCGCCCCCTTGGGATTTTACAGCCGCACCCGCGCCGGGAAAATGCTGCTGGAAAACATCGACGTGATTTACCGCACCGCGCGCGGGTGGGTCAGCGCCGGTTCGACGAAAGTGCTGGGCTTTCTCGGCCTCGTGCTCGGCATGATCATGGTCCCCGTTTACCTGTTTTTCTTCCTCAAAGACTCGGCATCCATTCGCACACACTGGCACGACTACGTGCCGATCAAAGCATCCAAGTTCAAGACTGCACTCGTGGACACGCTTCAGGAAATTAACGGCTACCTCGTCTCATTCTTCCGAGGCCAAGTGCTAGTCGCCGCCATCGATGGCGTGCTCGTTGGCATCGCCCTTTTCATCTTCGGTCTGCCTTATGGTCTCCTCATCGGCGTCTTCATGGCGATCATCGGCGTGATTCCCTACATCGGGAATATTTTGTGCCTCATTCCCGCCTGCATCATCGCCTACCTACACGCCCAAGGCAGCCCGCCCTTCGGCATGCAACCATGGACTTACGTGGCGAGCGTCGTCGGCATCTTCGTCGTCGTCCAACAAATCAACTCCCTCGTCACAGCCCCAAAAATCGTCGGCGACTCCGTCGGCCTGCATCCGCTCACCGTGATTTTCTCGATGCTGTTCTGGTCTCTCGTCCTCGGAGGTTTCGTCGGGGCCCTGCTTGCGGTGCCTCTCACCGCCGCCGTGAAAGTCCTATTCCGCCGCTTCATCTGGGCACAACAATTGCGCGACGAGTCCCTGATCCCCTGATCCCCTGATCCCCTGAGCCCCGGCGAACGAGCTCCAGTTTCTGCTCACCGGTTTGTCCACCGAAGACCTCTCGCCCCACGCGCCCGAGAATTCCCCCCGGATATCCCAAAGGCAAACGTAGAACGAGAGGCTACTTAAAGATCAACCCAACCCGGACAAATGCAACAGCATTTAGAGCCCCACCTGCGCCCCCAATCCGTGATTCCTTGATTCTCAAATGCATGACAATTTGAAAAAAATCATGCCCTCCGACCGAGTGAATTTCTTGAATCCACGTTGACGACTTCAGCCTCAGAGCCCAATTCACCGCAGTCCCTAAAGTCCAAGCCTCGCCCATGAAGCCAAGCCCCTGAGTGACATCGTATCCGATCAAACAGATAAGACATCAGGCGCGACGGACAAGCCATCCCACGAACCGGACAAGCTATCCACTGAACCGGATAAGCTATCCACCGAACCGGATAAGCTATCCGCCGAACCGGACAAGCTATCCATCCAATCGGAGAAGAGCAAAAAGCGATGACGGAAAAGTCACTGCTGGATGTATAGGCGGAGCCCATCCCCCGGTAGGGCCGGATCCGGCCTCGGTCCGCCCACTCCACCTTCTCCCGCCGGAGGCTACTCTTCCTCTTTACCATCCGCACCGCCATACGGCGGATAAGTCGGCGCGGCGAGGCCGATTGATGATCTTGGAGGGGGATGTAACCCTTCAGGCCTATATTGAGGTTAATAAACATCGGGGAGATCATGGCATTCTTGCCTCATGTCCCCAATCTTTGATGAAGAGCCCAAAAATGGTGTGCCGGTTCAGCCCTTGAAACTGGAATTCGGTTGTCCGTCGTCGAGTAAGTCACCAATGCGATTCAACGAGTCCTTAAGGAGCGCCGCTGACAAATGCTTTCACGACCCTCTTTTTCTTCACCTCCGGTCCACCCATTGGTTCTCTCAACGACCTTCACCCGAAAAGTAAATTTCTAGCAATAAATTACTAGGTATATTTACTTCCACGGATGATGCGTGGCTCGTAGTTGCCGACAGTAGCCTGTCCAATCGCAAAAATCGTCGAGCAAGCGGTTGCGTGCGAGTTTGCCAGTCAATCGCTAATCACGGCTAAGGATTGTTAGAATGGATTCATATAGGCTTTCTTTGCTCATTCGGTGGGCATTTGCCACGGTGTCCGCTAATATGAGGCGATGAAAATCATTAGCTGCGCCGTGCACGTCCGCTTCGGTGTCCTTTTCAACGAGGCAACACGAGCTCGGAGAACTCGACCCTTGTCTTTCATCCACCAACTGACCAATCTAACCTTGATCAGTTGACGCCAGTTTTAAAGATCTGAGGGGCATGCCTCCCCTGTTGACCTACTGGCGCTCCTTGTCCCATTTGAAGTAGGTACTCAGTCTGCCCACGCGCAAGCTGTTGAGTTGGCGGCGGCAGACTTTCAAATAGCGGGCGAGTTTCCGTTCGGTCATCAAGTCGAGTTCGGTGCGCGACGAAGATGATTGCGTGTTCATGGCAGGTGTTTCCACGTCAATGTGGGAAAAGGGGGACTAGTGCACCGTTCTAGAAATAACTATGCATTTGGAGCAGCCTGTGCTGTGATTCAGCCATGGCACGGACCGCTCAACCTCTTTTACTGCAACCCGATCAAGTCCTTCATCTTGAATCATTGTTGCGCCGCAGCACCCTTGAATTCCGTATCGCAAGGAGATGCCGCGCTCTGCTGCTTGCGGCAGAAGGCATGAGTAACGTTGAAATCGGCATGAAACTCGACATGCATCGCAACGCAATCAGCAATATCCGCAGTCGCTTCCAGCAGATCGGACTGTCTTGTGTTGAAGACGCTCCTCGCAAAGGCAAACCGCCCAAAGGAATGAGCCGGTGGAGCACCCAAAGACTTGCGAAGCAACTGAAACTTTCAAAAAGTTATGTGCACGGCGTGCTGAAAGAACATGATCTCCATCCTCATCGTTTGAGAACATTCAACTTCAGTCCGGATCCCCAGTTTGAAGAGAAGTTGCTTGAGGTGGTCGGACTTTACATGAATCCACCTGAAAACGCGCTGTTGGTCTGCATGGATGAGAAAACCGGCATTCAGGCACTTGATCGAACCCAATCGGTTCTTCCCCTGCGCGGCGGAAAACCGAAGAGTTGGAGCAATGAATACGTCCGCCATGGAACCCAAACAATGCTCGCCGCAATCGAGATCGAAACGGGCAAGGCAACGACATGGGTCAA
>JBEGOB010000109.1:0-10661 GCA_041182265.1 Verrucomicrobiota bacterium
CCGAACATTTTCATCTTCTTCTTCCCTTCCTTCTGCTTCTCCAAAAGCTTGCGTTTCCGGGTGATATCGCCGCCGTAGCACTTGGCCGTCACGTTCTTACGCATCGCGGAAATGGACTCGCGAGCCACAATTTTCCCTCCAACGGCCGCCTGAATCGCCACAACAAAAAGGTGCGACGGAATCACTTCCTTCAATTTCCCGGCCAACATCCGCCCATACGACTCGGCCTTGTCACGGTGCACAATCGTCGAAAACGCCTCAACCGGATCACCGGCGATGAGCATGTCCATCTTCACCATCTTCGCTGGCCGGTAACCGGCGTGCTCATAGTCCATCGAGCCGTAGCCTCGTGTCATCGACTTGAGCTTGTCATTGAAATCCACCAAAATTTCGGAAAGCGGCAACACGCAGGACAGCATCACACGCGTGTCATCAATCGTCTCCGTATTCGTAACATCTCCACGCTTCTCCAACACGAGCTGCATCATGTCTCCGATGTATTCACCAGGAACCATGATATAGACATTCACGACTGGCTCATTGATTTCCTGAATGCCCTGCGGATCCGGGAAAAGCGTCGGATTATCAATGATGCGCTCTGTTCCATCCGTCATGGTCACATTGTAAATGACGGACGGATAGGTGGAAATTACGTCCATGTCGAACTCACGGCGTAGGCGCTCCTGGATGATTTCCATGTGCAGCAAACCCAAGAAGCCGCAACGGAAACCAAAGCCAAGCGCCGTGGAACTTTCCGAGGAATACGTGAAGGCCGGATCATTGATCTGCAACTTGCCCATGGCGAGCTTGAGCGCCTCATAGTCCGATGAATCAACCGGATAGATGCCCGAGAAAACCATCGGCTGGATTTCCTTGTAACCAGGGAGCGCCTCAGCACACGGATGCGTGTTGTCCGTCATCGTATCACCGACTTTCACCTCGCTGGCGGACTTCATGTTCGCGATGACATAGCCAACATCGCCCGCGGACAGCACGTCACGCGCACTCATCTTGGGAGTGAAAACACCGACTTCCTTGACCTCGTAAGTTTTCCCCGTGGCCATCAATTTCACCCGCTGACCGCGCTTCACCGTCCCGGAAAAAACCCGGACGTAGGAAACAACACCTCGATAGGTGTCATAGAGCGAATCAAAAACCGAACACCGCAAAAGCTTGTCTGGATTCTCCACCGGTGCCGGCACGCGCGCCACGATCGCCTCCAAAATATCCTCGATGCCTATGCCGGCCTTCGCCGAGGCAGGGATGCAATCTTCTGCCGGGATGCACAGAATCTCCTCCAACTGCTTCTTGCACTTCTCGACATCCGCCGCGGGAAGATCGATTTTATTCAAAACCGGAATAATCAGCAAATTTTGCTCTGTCGCGAGATGGAGGTTCGCAACCGTCTGCGCCTCAACACCTTGCGCGGCGTCCACCATCAAAATCGCCCCCTCACAAGCTGCCAATGCCCGCGAAACCTCGTAGGAGAAGTCCACGTGACCCGGCGTATCGAGCAGGTTGAGTTTGTAAGTTTTCCCATCCTTCGCCTTGTATTCCATGGCGACTGGGTGGGACTTGATGGTGATGCCCTTTTCCCGCTCAAGATCCATCGAATCCAGCTGCTGCGCAGTACTTTCGCGCATGGTGACGGTGCTGGTCACCTCCATCAAACGGTCGGACAGCGTGGTTTTCCCGTGGTCAATGTGGGCGATAATTGAGAAATTTCGGATCAGCTCGGTGGACATGGGCAAAGAAAAGTCAGCGTGGGCGCGGCGAGGGAAAGCAGGAAATCGCCGACAAAGCACGAAAAATAAAGGGCGAAGCACCAGACTCGACCTCAAATCGGAAAGTCATGCCCAAACTACCCCAATCGGCGGCTGCGGCCTTTCTCATTGACCGCCCCGCAGACTGGGCAATCCACCAAGTGCACATGCCCTTCATCCTCAAACGCATGCAAACAAAGCCGACAAATCACCCGCCCCGCCAAGGACCGCCGCTCCGCACGCGCATGCAAAAACCGTGAAATCACGGCAAAAGCGATCATCAGAACCGCCGCGCCCACCACCACGAATACCACAAAGTCAGTCAGCTTCAGATCCATCAGCTTTTTGGTTAATCCATTGAATCCCCAGTGAAATCCAGCGCGCCGCCGGCCCCGCTCGGTCCGGCTTGAAGCGCACCCGCTTCAGCCAAGTTTCCAGCGCGCCCGCCCCCGCGCCACCCGCATTTTCCAGAGAAACACACTCGGTCACCCCACCCTCACGGTTCAGCCGGACGAGAAATCGCCACGCCGCCGCACTCATCGCCGCATCCACCGGCATCTCGAAATCTGGCAATTCCACCGGCAATTCATCCCAAGAAATCCCCGCCAACGGAAAAAGCTGTGGACGCGCAACCCAGCCGTCATCCTCAGGCAGTTGCAAATTCACCCCATCACGCTTCGGAAAAACCGCAACTCCCGGCGCTGCGAGCCGCAGGGGCGGCACCTCGCTCTCGAAGGCCAAATCTCCCAGCACCGGTTGATACACCGGCGCAGTGAACCGCGCCGCCACCAGCGCACGCTCCTCCGTTTCGCGCAAACCCGCCCACTCACTCGGCTCAAAACGCGAGGGAAATGGCCCGCCCTCCTGCGCACGCAAGGTCAAAGCACGCCCCACGGCATCGTCCGTCAACAAAATCACCGACGCCTTTTTCTGCGAAATTCTCTCCGGCATAATCACCCGAATCCGCACCGCCGTAATCAGGAAAAAAAACGCCGCCCCAGCAAGCCCCAAAGCCACCAATTTCGGGAAAAACGGAGCCTTCCTCACACGCCATGAGAACACCCAATCCCTTGGTGCCAAGTGCTTTGTGAAATCTCTCTGGCGCGCCATCGTCATTCGTCCTCCGCCGTGGGAGCTGCCGCTGCTGCCCGCGTTTTTCCCACCATGGCCAAGCGAAATCCCTTGCCCAGCACGCGCTCGGACACCTCTCGCTCCAAGCCCACCGGCGTCCCAGCATCCGTCTGCAAAAGCACGATCGCCTTGGAAGCAGCGCTCGTCCCACGCAGCTTTTCTAACGCTTCCGTCAGCTCATCCAGCGTCACCAAATCACGCCCCAAATGAATCCGCGGCGACGGCTCACCCGGTCCCAAAGTCACCACCAAGGCATCCTGATAACGCTCCATCTGAAATTGCGAAGGCGGCAAATCCACTGCAACTCCGGACTGCATCACCAAGGACGGACCCAGCAAAAAAAACAACTGCATCAACGCGAAGATATTCAACACCGGCACCGCATGCAGGAACCCCGGACGCTCAGGCAAAGTCATTTCCAACTTCATTTCGCCGACTCAAGCCTCCCCTTCAAGCCACGCTTCCCCGCCGTCACCTCCCCACGAAATGGCGCAAATTCCTCCTCCTCACGCGCATCGGCAATCAAATGCACCATCTCAATCCCCGCCCGCTCCAAGCGATGCACCAAGCGCTTCGCACGACCTAGAAAATACAAATAAAACAAATACAGCGGCACCGCCACCGTCAGCCCGATCACCGAAGTGATCAGCGCGGAAAACACCCCCGCAGAGAGCTCCGCCGGCCCCGTAAACCCGCCCTGCTCACTCACTTTTTGAAAAGTTTCCAGCATGCCCAACAAGGTGCCGAGCATCCCAACCAAGGGCGCCAACAAGGCCGTTCCTAAAATTGCACGAATGTTTTTCTCAATCCGCGGCACCTCCAACTGCCCAGCCTCCTGCACCACATCCCGCAAATCCGCACGCTCCAAGTAATACCGCAACAAGGCAGCATGCGCCACTCGCGCCACCGGTCCCGGCGCACGCGCCGCCTCATGCAAGGCCTCCGCAAACGCACGCCGCCGCACATGATGCGACAGCCCCACCAGCAAATCACCCACGTTGATCCGTGCCCGGTGAAAGAAAAATAATCTCTCAACCACGCACACCATCCCCACAAATCCTAGCCCGAGCAGCACCCACACCAGCGGGCCACCCTGCTCAATCAAGCCGGAAGGTTCCATCAATCCCAAAATCATCGGGTGCAAACTAAGCACTCATTACCGGGCTGGCGAGCCACAAAATCCGCCCCATACCCACACCCAAACCAAGCCCACGATTTTTCCGCTTTTTAAGGTTTTAGCATTCCGCCAGATCCTCAATACTCAGCACATGCTTCAAACCGCCTCGGCCCTCAAAAAACTCCTTCTCGAGAAATCCGTCCGCACCGGCTCTTTCACACTCGCCTCCGGACAACACAGCGACCTCTACATTGACTGCCGCGTCACCGCTCTCGACCCCTTCGGCGCTTATTTCATCGGCGACCTCGGATGGCACGCTGTCCGCTCAAAAATCCACTCGGAACAACTCACCATCGACGCCATCGGCGGCATGACCCTCGGCGCAGACCCCATCTCACTCGCCGTTGGCATGCTTTCCGCCATGAAAAACCCGGAGGAAGCCCTTCAAGTTTTCACCGTCCGCAAGGAGCCCAAAGGCCACGGCGCAGGCAAACAAATCGAAGGAAATTTCAAATCCGGCAACACCGTGATCGTCGTCGATGATGTCATCACCACGGGCGGATCCACCCTCAAAGCCATCGACGCCATCGAGCGCGAAGGCGGAAAAGTCGCCTTCGCCCTCGTCCTCGTGGACCGCGAAGAAGGCGGACGCCAAGCCATCGAGGCCCGCGGCATCCCCGTCATCTCACTCTTCACTCGCAGCTCACTCCTCGACTGAGCGCCTCACGCAGCAGCGCCTCGTGAACATCCTCCGCACTCCGCACCGGATGCCGCGTTCCTAGCAACATAGGAAATTCTTCCTCCGCCACATCGTCACGACCGTGCGATCCACGGACCAAGCCCGCATCCAGCGGAATCACGTCCAACAAACCGCGCATCCCTAACTTTTTCTTAAGCAGAAATCCCGCAATCCTCAGTTTCGGAAAAACCAACTTAGGATCGATAAAAAGCTCGCAGGGATCATACCCAGGCTTGCGATGGATATCAATCGTCCGCGCATAGTCGGGGGCCAACGCGTCATCCTCCCAAAAATAATAGGTGAACCACGCGTCCGCCTCCGCAATCGCAACGAAGTCGCCTGCGCGCGCACCCGCGACGCCACCGCCCCACAAGTCCTCTGCCTCACGCACTTCATCCACACCCGCCGTCCCCGCCAACAAAGCCCGCACTTCATCACGGATCGACGCGTCATTCACATACACATGCGCCACTTGATGATCAGCGATGGCAAAGGCACGCGATGCCCCGCAATCCAGCGTTTCGCGGCCTAACTCATCTTTCAACACCAACCACCCCTTTTCACGAAACAAGCGGTTCAAATGCACGGGCCGACTCACCGGAGAAATCCCGTATTCGGATAAAACCAGCACTTTGATCTGCCGGGACTCATAGTAGCCAATCAGATCGGTCACCAGCGCATCGATTTTCCGCAACTCCGCAGGAATCGTCGCCGCCTGCGGCCCATCTTTCTGCAGCGGATAGTCCAAGTGCGGCAAATAAACGAGACTCATGTCCGGCGACTTTTTTTCCTCCACCCATTTCGCCGAAGCCGCAATCCACTCAGACGAAGCAATCCCCGCCGCCGGCCCCCAAAACGCCTGAAACGGAAACGGCCCCAAATCCCTCTTCAACTCCTCACGCATCTCCATCGGCTGCGTGTGGATATCAAAAACCTTGCGCCCATCCGCCGGATAGAGCGGTCGCGGCGTGATGGCATAGTCCGCACTCGAGTGCATGTTATACCACCAAAACAACTTCGCACACGTGAAGCCCGGAATCTCGCGGCGCAGCGTTTCCCACAGCTTTTCCCCATGCACGATCCGGTTGCTTTGCTTCCAAAAACGGACCTCCGCACTCTCACGATCATACCAACCATTCGCAACAACGCCATGCCCCGCAGGCGTCGTTCCCGTGAGAATGGACGACTGCGCCGTACACGTCACCGCCGGGAACGCCGGAACGTATGATTGCTGCCCACGCTCCGCCGCAAAGCGGGTCAAACCCGGCATATCCTCCCCCAAAAGCGAGCGGGAAAGCCCAACAAGATTGATCACAGCAAGACGCATGGCGGAAACCGTAAAATGACGAGCACTCCAAGGAAAGCGTTTGATCCCAAACAAGCCCAATCCCGTGCGGAAAATTTCATCACGCTCAACGCCCCATTTCCAGCGCATCCAACTCGCCGCGCAAGTGGTCCATCAAACGCTCCATATCTGACAAATGACGCCGCATCCGCTCCTCAGTATTTGGCGGCGGCACCCTTCTCGGCCGCGGTGCACCCCCTCCCCCCGGAGCCTCCTCACGCTGCACCAAGCGCGGCGCAGAATCGTCACGCCTCACCTCAGCAAGCACCGGATCCATCGGTGCCTGCTCCAACAACTCAAGCACTGCCGCCGCCGGCATGATGAACGATCGCGTCCGATCCGCGCGCGCCAAAGTCAGCCCCACCACACGCCCCTGCAAATCCACAACCGGCCCACCAATCTGGCTCGGCGTCGGCCGCATGTCCGTCTGAATCGCCCGCTTAAACGAGGTCCGCACTTGGCTAATCTCACCACCCATCCGCTCCATCTGCTGCAAGCGCGCACCAAACATTTGCTCCATTTTTGGCCGATTTCCCAAAAGCACCTCCAGCACCCGCGACTTCCCCGCACTTTCCACGACCAAGGGAACCGTCTGCCCCGGAAGCCAACCGATCAACGCATTCTTCAATTCCAGCAACCCGGAAATCCCACGCTCGGCGACTTTCAAAATCACATCTCCCCGCTTCAAGCCCGCCACCGCCGCTCCGGATTCTTCCGCAACATTCGCCACTTTCACCCCTGGCCCCGCATAACCCGACTCCCCCACCACACCCAGATACGCCAAATCCGTATCCCGTAAATTTCGCTCCAACACACTCACCACCCCGAAGGCCGCAAGACGACCGTCCGGCTGTGGCGCAGCGAGAAAACTCCCAAGGCGCAGCGCATCCCGCGACCACTCGACCGGCGTCAACACCTCTCCCTCCACCTCCAAAACGGCCAGATCCTCATCCGGATAAACGCCAATCACCCGCACCGCACGCGCCTCATCCCCGTTGTCCACACGCAAGCCGCCCTTGGCCCGCGCCAACTCACTCCACTTGCTCAACACGCGCGAACCATCACCCACAACCGTCCCGTAAGCCAAACGCCGCGACCCCGCCCACACGCGCACCGTGGACTTCGCCGCAGCCTGCAAAGTCGGCACAATCGCCTCATTGAAGTCTTTCGACTGCGCCGCAACCGCACGCTTTTCCTCAGGCAATAGCAGAGGAATGTCATCCACCGCACGCGCCTGTGACGAAAACGCCAAAACCATCATTCCATAAATGCACCGTTTCATCGTGTAACTTATTAACGTTCTTCAAATTCAAAAAGCGACTCACGCCGTGCCAAGGTGATTTCCAGCATCAAGTTCCGCCGCTCACGCCGCACTCCCAGCTTGATCTGGTCCCCCGCCTGCTTCTTCGCCAACACCTGCAGCAGCACATTCCCATCCACAATCTCCGTCCCATCCAGCGACTCAATCACATCTCCCACACGCACCCCCGCCGCCGCCGAGGGCGACTGCGCCACCACACTCACCACCGGCACTCCCTTCCCTCGACGCAACAAACCCATTTCAATCCCCAAAACCGGCATCTCTGGATTCGCCAACGGATTCATCGACAGCTTTCCCCACGCCTCGCCCGCGAGCATCCGGTCCCAATCATCCTTAAACCCATCGATCCCCGCATGGTTGTTGTTCGTCAGCGACAAGCCAATCGACGAGTTGATCCCCACGATTTTCCCGTCCAAATCAAACAATGGCCCGCCAGAATCCCCGCCAATCAAGGTGCAATCCGTCGTCAAAAAATTTCCCGGCCCCTTGGAAACCACTCGCCCAAAACGCACCGGCGGCGTCCTCCCCGCATCAAATCCCGCAGAATGACCCAGCGCGATCACCCAATCCCCCGCAACCAAGGGCTTCGACCCTCCCATCCCCACGAACGGCCACGGCCCCTTGTCGGTGATTCGCACCATCGCAATATCCTTAGAATAGTTCGCCCCCAGCACCTTCCCCCCAACCTGCCGACCATCCGGAAACACCACCAACACCTCATCCGCACCCTGCACCACGTGCGCCGCCGTCAAAACCAAGCCATCCGCCGACGCAATCACCCCAGAACCCGAAGATCCCGTCTTCTCGGACAACAACGCAACCGTCGCCGGCATCACATCCTTGGAAACTTGCTGCACCCGCGACTCCAACACCGCCAAATCCCCCAACTCTCGCACCGGCCCAACGCCAAACACCACGCCACTGCACGGCGCCAACCACAAACCAGCACACACAAGGGGGAGCAAATTTTGAACCTTCATAACTTCGGAAATTTCAGCGACACCGCAGCTCTCGTTCGTCTGATTCGATAATCAAGATGGATCAGCCCCGGCGGATCGCTTACCATGATCACGAAGATGCCAAAACGCAACCCGTCAGAAACCCAAAAACCGCGCAACGACAGCCCGGCCCCGCCCCGCCCACGTGGCCCTGGCGCTCTCTCGATCCTCCTCCTCTGGCCCTTCCACCTCTTCAATCTCATCACGCTCCTCATCCGCGGCCCCATCAAGTTCCTCATCCGCTTCGTCGGCTACCCCATCGTCGCCGCCATCTACGCAACCACCTTCCTTGCAGTCATCTACGGCATCCGCGCCCAACGCTATGACCTGATGAAAATCCACGCCATGCCCGAGCGCTCGATCATCCTCGACCGCCTCGGCGAGGAAATCGGCCGCATCCACGGCGAAAAACGCTCCATCGTCCCCCTCCACCAAGTCTCAACCGACTTCCGAAAAGCCATCCTCGCCCGCGAGGACGAGCGCTTCTACCGCCACGGCGCCATCGACCCCATCGGCATCGCCCGCGCCATCCTCAAAAACCTCCAAGGCAAAAAGGAAGGGGCCTCCACCCTCACCCAACAACTCGTCTCCGACATTTTCCAACTCAAACGCGACGAAAAACGCGGCGACACCCCTCGCCAACTCGACCGCAAATGCCTGGAAATCGCCATTGCCTTCCGCCTTGAAGCCGCCATGGAAAAGGACGAAATCCTCGAGGCCTACATCAACCAAATCAACTGGGGCCGCCAAATCAAAGGCATCGGCGAAGCCTCACGCATCTATTTCGAAAAACACCCCTCAGAACTCACCCTCTCCCAAGCCGCACTCCTCGCCGGCATCGTTCGTGGCCCCGACTCATTCAATCCCTTCCGCTCCATGGAAGCCGCCACTCGCGAGCGCGGAACCACCCTCGAGCGCATGGTCACCGCTGGCGTCATCACCCGCGCCGAGGCAGACGCCGCCATGGCGGAACCCATCGTCGTCCGCCCAGAATGGCGCCGCGAAGCCCAAGAATCCTACGCCATGGATGCCATCCGCCGCGACCTCGAAGTCATCCTCGAAAAGGAAAACATCGAGCTCGGCGGCCTCGACATCACCACCACCATCGACCTCCGAATCCAGAAAAAATCCGAAGAAGTCCTCGAGCAAAAACTCCGTGCCACCGAGCGCCTCCCCGGATACTCCCACCCGACACGCGCCGCCTGGCGTGACACCCCAGAGGCCCAGCGCAAAAGCCCACAATACATCCAAGGCGCCGCCGTCGTCATCGAAAACCGCACCGGCGCCGTCCTCGCCGTCGTCGGCGGCCGCGACGCGAACGAATCACGCTTCAACCGCGCCACCCAAGCCCGCCGCCAAGTCGGCTCCATCTTCAAGCCCTTCGTTTACCTCGCCGCCTTCGACCAAGGACTCCGCCCAGACACCCGCATCAGCGACGGCCCCATCCAACAAGGCGAAATCAAAGGCGCGGCAAGCTGGCGGCCCGGCAACTCCGACGGAACCTTCGGCGGCATGCAACCGATCTCCTACGGCCTCATCCGCTCACGCAACACCATGTCCGTCCGCGTCGGAAACTACGCTGGCATCCCGCGCGTCAAGGAAGTCGCTCGCATGGCCGGATTCACCACACCCATGCCGGAAAACCCATCATCCTTCCTCGGCTCCTGGGAAGCATCCCCTTGGGAAGTCGCCACCGCATACTCGATGTTTCCCAACGACGGCGTCCGCTACCGCCCCTACCTCATTTCGGAAATTAAGGACCGCGAGGGCAATATCCTCTACGCCACCCCACAACTTTCCTACCCCGCCGCCAAAGCTGGCTCAGCCTGGTCCGTCTCAAAAATCCTCCACGAAGTCGCCACCCGCGGCACCGCCGCATCCGTCACCCGCCTCGGCTTCGAAAAACCCTGCGGCGGCAAAACCGGAACCACCAACGACTTCAAAGACGCATGGTTCTCCGGCTACACCTCCAATCTCACTTGCACCGTCTGGGTCGGCTTCGACTCCCCAAAACGCACCATTCACGGCGGCTACGGCTCCACGCTATCCCTCCCAGTTTGGGTCGATATCATGAAAACCGCCGATCGCCTCGGCTACAAGGCCGGCCAGCTCAACAGCAAGGCCAACCTCATCCAAATCGACCTCTGCAAACTCTCCGGAAAGCGCAGCACCGCCGGCTGTCACGCCGCCAACACCGCCTACCAAGATCAAGTCCCCGCCGACATCGCCCTCGCGCCCAACGACCTC
>JBEGOB010000110.1:0-2788 GCA_041182265.1 Verrucomicrobiota bacterium
GGTGCTGCTTTGGACAAATATATCGGCGATGCCATGGTCGCGATGTTTGGCGGCCTCGTGCCACTGAATGATCACGCATACCGCGCCTGTGTCGCTTCACAGCGCATCCAACTCAGACTGGGTGAGCTCCGGAAAAAATGGCAGGCTGAGGCCGACAAGTGGCCGCCCATCGTCGGGCGCATGCAGACACGCATCGGCCTTAACAGCGGATTGGTCACCCTTGGCAACATGGGCAGTCCCTCGCGCTTCAACTTCACGATGATGGGTGATAACGTGAATCTCGCGGCCCGCATGGAATCCGGCGCTAAGGCTTACGGAGTCTTTAGCATGGTGACTGAGGCGACTCATCTCGCGTGTCGCCGACATGGCGGAGATCATGTGGTTTTTCGAAATCTGGATCGCATCATCGTCAAGGGCCGCAGCCTACCCGTTTCGATTTACGAAGTTGTTGGTCTGCGTGAATCCGTCAAGGACCAGACACTTGAGTGTGTCGATTTCTTCAGCAGGGGACTGCACGCCTATCAGATGATGGATTGGGACACTGCGGAAACTTGCTTCCGGCAGAGTGCGAGATTGGAGCGGCATCAGCCGGGTCCAGCGTTTGCTAGCAATCCATCCATTGTCCTGCTAGAGCGCTGTGCCCAACTGCGCAACGAGCCACCCGCCGATAATTGGGATGGGGTGTATGTCATGAGGGGTAAATAAATTTCAGGCGGAAGCCAGGAGGCTCAGAGCGATGACATAGCCGAGTTTGCACAAGACATGGAGTGACTGATCCGCCACAAGGCCGAATTTTCCCTCTCCCTTCGCCAAGTCGATCAACGCGTGCAACACGAGTTCCACAAAGCCCAAAGTTAGAGAGCCGGAAACCAACCAGACCCCGCCGGCGTGCATGATCGAATGGGCGGATAGAGCCACTGCCCACTCGGCGCGACTGCTCGCGGTTTTTCGCACTTTCTGGCGGGCGAGGTAGTCTCCCTGCAACGGGAAGTCCGCCAAAACATGCACGACCACCAATGCGCAAAACAAAGAGAGCGGATCATGGATCATCCCGATGTTCACTGATTGTCTTCCCAGTAATGATGAAGTGATGATTTCTGATCGGCTGTCGCTAACTTTTCATTCATGCTGCGAATCCGCCGGGATGCCTGCGCAAGTAGACCGCGGAAAACCGAAAGTCCAGCGAGAGGGTCCGCATCCACAAATGCATCCAACTCGGAACGCGTGAGTGACCACACCAAGCTGCTGCTACGCACCACGGCTGAGGCACTCGCCTTCCCGGGATCAAACAAATTTACCTCACCGATTGCATCACCTTCGGCCAGCGAAGCGATCAAGACCTGTCGTCCATCGACCTCGGAGACAATATGGAGATGTCCCTCCAAGATGATATACAATAAATCCTGAGTTTCTCCTTCTTTGATCAAGACACTGCCAATCTCTGGTCGGAGAAATTTTCCAAAACAGGAGAGAAACGAACGATGCTCGGATGAAACTTGGCTCAAGAAACCAAGGCTTGGAAGCTCGGCCGATACAGGTAGATCACTCATGAAGTTGGTTTTTATTTTAGTTCGTGAGAACAAGTGACAGATGCATCATTTGTCCTTCGCTGTTCTTAGCAGGCCCGCCCTCGATTCCAAGCGGTTTTCCCGTAAATTTAACGGGCGTTGACGGATTCCTCGTTGCCTAGCTAGCCGTCACTTCAAAGCCGCTTGGCTTGCGACCGCGGAAGTAGTCCACCGCCTGCATGCGCTTGCCGCCCTCTGGCTGCACTGACTCCAAGGCCAAAGCACCGTTCCCGCTGCCGACGATCACACGGCCCTCGGTCAGCACAATCTCGCCCGGAGATAAATCTGCATCCACTCGTGAAAGCGGCGGGAAGACTTTCAGGCGCTTCATTTTTCCTCCCTCGCAGGCCATTGTGAATGTCCCCGGCCATGGCTCATACGCGCGAACCCGGCGCTCGATCGACGCTGCGTCTTGGGTCCAGTCAATCCGCCCATCATCGCGCTCAAGCTTTGGCACGTAGCTTGATAGCTCGCTATCTTGTGGGACTCGCTCGGCGGTTCCATCCGCGATTTTTCGGATGGCCTCGGCGAGCGCGACGGGTGCCAGCAGTGCCAAGCGGTCGTGCAACTCGCCGCCCGTTTCCGTAGCGCGGATTTCCAAGGTTTTCGTTAAAATCACATCGCCAGCATCGAGTTCCCGGACCACGTGCATCACGGTGATGCCTGTCTCTGAATCTCCGGCATCGATGGCGGCCTGAATGCATGCTGCACCTCGATATTTGGGTAAAATGGATGCATGCAAATTGATAATGGCCACGCGCGCCAACTCAAGAATGTCCTTCCGTAAAATTTGCCCATAGGCCATCACGACGAACAAGTCCGGCTCCATGGCCGCTAGAACATCACAAATTTCCCCAATCTTTTCCGGTTGATAGACTGGGATTCCCGCTGCTTCCGCTGCTTGCTTGATCGCTGGGGGGGTGAGGATTTGATGCCGTCCGACCGGTTTGTCCGGCTGGGTCACCAAGGCGAGTGGTCGCGGACCATGCGCTAACAAATGCTCGAAGGTCGGCAGCGCGATGTCACCGGTTGCAATGAAGATAAGTCGCATGTTCTAGCAAATTAACACTTGGCGCGTCGCACCTTTCAACCTAAATGCCCAGCCATTTGCTGATACACGGGAAGACTCGTGATGCGATGGATCATCTCTGCTAGAACTTTCCCCGGGGGTTGGGTGGCGTCGATATTTGTCACGCGTTCCGCTGGATAGTTTTCAAGGA
>JBEGOB010000111.1:0-2899 GCA_041182265.1 Verrucomicrobiota bacterium
ACCACTCCGGCGATCGTTGCCGCCAACACGATCCGCTTCACAGGCGCTTCTGGCACGCTTGCTTCTGGGGAAACTTCATTTTCCGTGAAAGGCTTGATGAATGCGGGCTCTGGCAAATGGACTATCGGCACCAATCCGATCAGCATCGGCTCAACCAACGAACTCGTCATCATTGGCAATTCACAAGAAACCGAAATCAGCAGCACGATCCAAAACAACGGCATCACGGCTTCTGCTGTGACCTACTACGGCGGCGGCACACTCACACTCTCCGGCGACAATACCTTCACTAACGGTCTGAACATCGGTGCGGGGAAAGTTCTCGTCAATCATACCGGAGCCCTGAACAGCTCCGCCCTCAACCTCATCAATTTCAACGGAAAATCCGGCACACTCGCACTGAACGGCAACAACGATCTGTTCGTCGCAGGCATCAACAGCCTCGGGACAGGCACTCTCGCGCAGCCCAACCAGATTGTCGAAAACGCCAATGCCTCCAACGTCAACTTAAACATCGGCGGCACATCCTCCAACAGTACCTTCTACGGCGCGATCCAAGATGGGACGGGCGGCGGCTCTCTCGGCATCACTAAAACAGGTTCGGGCACGCTCACACTCGGCGGCACAAATACCTACACCGGCACCACCCTGATCAATACAGGATCTCTCTCGATCATTTCCACCGCTGCGTTACCAGGCTGGGACACCGACGGTCGCTACTCCGTGGCCAGTGATGCCACACTGGTCGCCCCAAACTCAATCTCTGACGCCGACATCGCCACACTGCTCGGCACCACCAATTTCACCGCCGGAGCCCTCCTCGGGTTTGATACCACCAGCGCAAGCCGCACCTACGCCGCCACAATTGCGGATACCACACAAGGAATGCTCGGCATCACCAAACTCGGTGCCAACACTCTAACTCTATCGTCCGCGAACACCTACAGCGGCACCACCACAGTGGCCAGCGGCGAATTGATCATTCAAAACGCAAACTCTCTCGGATCAACCTCTGCCGGCTCCACGGTGCTTGGCGGAACCCGCATCGTTCTCGACGGCGGCATCACTGTCACTGGCGAACCTGCGACTTTGTCGGGCGGAAGTCCAAATTTCTTTGGTGCTTTGCAAAGTAAATCCGGCATTAACAAATGGACTGGCAATATAACAATTGCCGCCACTGACACCCGCATCGGAGCCCAAGCCGGTTCGAGCATGGAAGTTTCCGGCGTGATCGACAGCGGCATTAGCAGCCATCTCATCACCTTCCGTCCGGAGAACTCCACCGCGACAGTCGTCGTTTCAGGCGCAAACACCTACGTCGGCCCCACCACCATCACCGGTGGCCTAGTCAATGCCAGCTCACTCAACAGCGTTGTCGGCGGCACGGCATCCAGCAATTTCGGAGCCCCCACCACCGCGGCAAACGGCACGATTACTTTCGGAGGTGCAAGCGGCAGTGGATTACGATACACTGGAACTGGAGAAACGACCGACCGCGTCATCAATCTCGGCGGCACCACCCACGGCGGTGTAATCGACCAATCAGGCACCGGATCGCTCAAGTTCACCAGCGGTGTGACCGCTACAGGAAATGGCATAAAGTCACTCACCCTGCAAGGCTCCACCGCGGGCACCGGTGAAATCGCCGGACCTATCGCTAACAGCACTTCTGCCACATCCATCATTAAAACCGGCACCGGCAACTGGACACTCTCCGGAAACAACAGCTACACCGGCGGCACCTCCGTCAACGCAGGTACGCTCAAACTGAACTACAACACCGAATCCAGCGGCACAGATACCTCCAAACTCTCCGATACAGCAGCACTCACCCTCGGCTCCACTACGCTCGAACTCGTCGGCGGCTCGCATTCCGAAATCGTCGCTTCCACCACCTTAACTGCGGGCACAGCCTCTAAAATTACGAGAAATGGTGGCAGCGCCGTGCTGCAAATGAATGCCATCACCCGCAATACTGGCGCCAGCATCGATTTCAGCGCCGCCGGAATTGCGACCACGGACAACACCAACACCAATGGAATTCTCGGAACTTGGGCCACGATCAACGGAACCGATTGGGCAGCAAATTCAACGAATGGCAACGATGGCCTGATCACCGCTGCCAATTACACCGACGTGGATGCACAACCCGGCGGCAGTGGAAGCACGGTCATCAGCAACGGAAGCACCACCAACGTGCGGATTTCTGGAAATGGCACATCTCCCGGAAATATCACACTCGGCAACGCCCCGGTCATCATCAACACGCTTCTTCAAAGCAACACCACCCAATCCGCTGTCATTGATCCCGATTCATCAACCAGCGATACTTTGCAAGTCGGAAGCATCATGCTCGCCGTGAATGCAAAGGAACTCAGCATCGGCGCAAGCCCTGATGACGGATTCCTCACAGCGTCCTCCTCGGGTGGCGAACTCTTGCTTCGCAATAACTCGCTCACGGAAAGCCTCACGATCCATTCCACCATTGCAAACAACACCTCAGCATCTTCCATCGCCAAGGATGGGCTGGGCACGGTCATTCTCACCGGAACGAATACCTACACTGGTGCCACCAACTTGATCCAAGGCACTCTTAAATCAGGCAGTTCTGTTGGATTCAACAACACCAGCGCGCTGGTGATGACTGGAAACAGCATTCTGGATCTAAACGGCTACAACGGCGCATTCACCAACCTGACCGCCACGGCCGCCAACACCATCACCACCACGGGTGCCGGAAGCGGGGTTGACACACTCACAATATCCGCCCTCTCCGCTACTTCTTCCGCCTTATTCACCGACAACGGCACCCGCCAACTCGCGGTTTCCGTCGCAGGCACAAGCGGCAATCCGCTCAGCAACGTGGCCAATACCTTCTCGGGTGGCCTGACCATCGACA
>JBEGOB010000112.1:0-3791 GCA_041182265.1 Verrucomicrobiota bacterium
AGCTCGCGCACGCCGACGTATGACCCGAACGGCAACACCTTGGACAAAGGCAGCGGGCAGACCTATCAGTGGGACGCCGAGAACCGCCTGATCAAAATCACTTACTCGGACAACAGCAAAACCGAGTTCACCTATGACGGCCTGTCCCGGCGCGTCCGAGTTGTGGAGCGAAATGCCTTGAGCGGCATCATCTCGGACAAACGCTACCTCTGGGCCGGAGGCAACCAACCCGCGGAAGAGCGCAACGCCGCAGGCAGCACCGTCCTCAAGCAATACCACCCGCAGGGGGAATTCATCCCCGCCGCCACCGCCCCGCTCAACAAGCTCTTCTACACCCGAGACCACTTCGGCAGTGTGAGAGAACTCGTCGACGGCAACGGTATCCTTCAAACTCGCTACGACTACGACATGTGGGGCAAGCGGGTCAAACTCTCCGGCACGTTGGACACCGACGTCGGCTACACCGGCCACCATCATCATGCCAAGTCAGGGTTGGTTCTGACGTGGTTCAGGGCTTATGATGCCGAGGCGGGAAGGTGGCTATCTGCGGATCCGTTGGAACGAGTAACTGGAGAAATGGCCGAAATGCTTCCAGAGGGATCGAATCTTTACGCTTACGTTGGCAACAACCCGACGAATTTCACCGATCCGAGTGGTCTGTTTATCTACTCTGACCCGAGAATTTTTGGGAGGATATATAATGACGCGAGCCGAATTAGGAGAGAAGGGCATCAACAATTCCCTGGTGAAAGAAATTCTTCATGCAGACACCAGCATGGATCAAAGGAACTTGCGTTACTTTGGGGGCCAACGATCTCTCGAACAATGGGGGGATTAAATGAGGTCCAAGGTTTCTTATGGCATGATTTGTGGGCTTTGCCGTCTACGATTCGGGGAGATAGGGATTCCGCATTTCAATTAAAGGATCTGATAGATAATGAACGCGGTATCGCTAAAGCAAAATGCCAAGAAAGTGCCGCCGCAAAGAAGGCCCCCCAAAAACCAAATCCCAAACCCAAAAAATGGTGGGCTTACATTCCGTTGAGCTAATGAAAACAAACGCAAAAGTTTTTTTGGCTTTGTGTGTGCTTCTCATGACTGCGTGTGACCGAGGCCCTTCTCTGAGAAAAGTAGAAATCGAGTTTAATTCCAGAAATCCTACAGCTACCATAAAAAAACTTGTTGTAGGTGAGGGCGATGCTTCATGTGTCTATTATCATATTAAATATAAAGAAAAATTATCTGAGGTTGTTCAGGAACAAGTATGGCAATACATTAACTATGGGGGAAATTAGAAAATATAGAATCAAAATAGAGCATGAACAGGGTTCAAGATTATCCAGAGTTTTATCTGATAGGTTTTCACCACCACCCCAAAAGATCGTCGCTCCGCACCCCCATACATCCCAACGTGCTGTCACGCGTGCTGCTAGCCTACGGGTCCATGTGACGTGCGCGGTATAATGCTGCATCTCGGTCCGGGCGCCTCCCGCAAGCGGGTCCCTCCCTCCCCGGATGTTCCCTCGGGGAATACCCTCGGCAGCATTACCCACCGCAGTCACAAGTCCCCTACGGCATGCAGCCCCCGCGCCAGCACGATTCCAGGCTCGTTATCACTCGCATCCTCCGGCCACTTCCACGCCCCACGCCCCACGGCCAGGCGGTCGGCGGTTCCCGCCCCTCTGGTTCCGCTCCGCTTTACCGCCTATGACAGAAGGACGGGCATTTAATCAGAATCTCAACGGTGTCCAAAAGTCCTTGTTAATACTTGGCGTAGATAAGCTGCAGTCGTCCTAGGGCTAATCGCTACGGGCTTGGATCGTAGAGTTGCAATTGGAAGCCAGCTGTAAAATTTCAAGCTCAACTGAGTGGCTCTATATGGCAGGTATCTTAGTAGCCGAAACTCGTGACCTTGGTCTGCGGTCTTTTGTTTGAGGGCGTTCAACCGCTTTTCCCGCTTTTGATCCAAGGCGGGTTCACGGTGGCGATGGTCGCGTGAGTTTTGCCGCCACTGGGGTTGCATGAGCACGCCATTGACTGTTAAATCCCAAGTTGTTATCGAATGAGATTTCCAAATTCACAATAACAGCTTCACCCTGTTGATGAACGAAAAAAAATTTGCAACTGTCTCATTTTTAGAGTCTTATTCGCGTTCATTCGCGTTCATTCACGTTCATGCCCGTCCATTCGCGGTTTCTAGGTTTACGGCACAAAGAAGCGAGCCGTTGCGGCTGCCGGGAGGTCGAAGCGCTCTTCAATGCTTTGCAAGATTGCTGCGGCAGTCCTTGGAATCTCGCCGGTGAAAACTAAACGCTCGTTCACGGTTACGTGAACCGCCTTGTCTAAATCTAGCAATTCATCGGACAACAGCAGCGTCAATCCCTTGGGAATATCACCCATCAGGCGGATGTTCTGCCCATCCACAGTGGCTACAATTTGCTGCCCATCCCTAACCGAAGATTTGTCCGGCAGCTTCAGCCAGTAAAACCGATCCTGAAGCACATCGTCCTGAATCCATACGATTTTCTTCGGCCAAGGGTTTCTCCTGAACTTCGCCATCCACGGCAGAGCCTCAGCGTCCCTCGCGTTCATCCAGTGGCCAAGTCCTTCGTAAATGCGGACGCGATGAATGTATCCCTCGGGGTCCGCCTTCTCCAAGCGTTCCAGTTCCCCAGCTTTTTCAACAGCCAGCTTATTTCTGTCATAAGCCGCATCGTTTCCGCCCATAAAAATCGCGAAGGGAAGATTCCGGAGTCCATCCAACCTCGCACCGTTCGGATGACCGGCCATCATCGCCGCCGCTGCAAACCGGTCCGGAATCCGTGGCGCGAGTTGCCACACGCCGTCACCTCCAGCCGAGTAGCCCATCAGAAAAACCTTGTCCGGATGCACACGGCGAATCGCAACAAAGTTCTCGATCAGGCGATGGAGCAGCGTATCGATGTGCCCCTCGTGCCAAAGATTCCACGTGTCCGTCGGCGCTCGCGGCGCTATATAAATGCCTTCCGTCGGTTCGTAGAGGCGGATTTGGTTCAACCACTGCTGATCGTTGACGGCCTGTGGCACGCCACCACCACCGTGCATGGATATCCAAAGACTCCTGCCCTCCGCAGGCTCTTTGCCAAAGGTCTTCTCCAGCCAGCGCAATGTCTTCCCACCAACTTCCAGCGATTTCCCCTCAAGCTCTCCCTTCCGTTCAACTTCCATTTGAGTCCGTCGCTCCTTATACAGCAAGTCAATGGCTTCAAGCGCTTCTTCCCTGCGAAGCCTCACCTTTAACGCCGGCGCTTCGACCACGCGTTCGCTCTCAGGCGTAGCAAGCCATGACCGCAGCCCGGAAACTCCAGACGCTTCCGATACCACTTCAGAACTAACATGTTCCGCCGTTGCTTCGAACGCCCCCAGAACCCATGCCAACAATATCCATGCGACCTTCACACCGCTCAGCTTATGGATGCAGCAGCGCCTGCCTACCAAATTCTAAACCTAAAATCGCGCAAGCTCCAAAATGCACGCGCCGCCCGATGCGAACACGAAAACGCCACAATTCAAATCCCATCTCCCCTCCCCCATGCCAGCCAAACAAATCACCACGAGCCACGCGTTTCAACAATCAGAGGAATCGCCCAAATTCAGGCAGCCTTCCGCAAGAAACATACTTTCATAACAACAAAAAGCCGCAGCTCACGGAACGGATCAGAGACGGAAGAGCCATCCCTGAAAAGGTCCACATGAACTGCGGCGAGCCTGCGCGATTAACGCAGGAATGCTTCGTGCAAGCCGCCGTCAAC
>JBEGOB010000113.1:0-3408 GCA_041182265.1 Verrucomicrobiota bacterium
CTGAGAAATCTTTCGTCACCCCGCGCGCCTTGGAACTCAGCGAAATTCCAAAAATCGTCGAGGATTACCGCATCGCCGCCGAGAATGCGAAGGCCGCCGGCTTCGACGGAGTGGAAATCCATGCTGCGAATGGCTACCTTATCGATCAATTTCTCCAAGATTCCTCAAATCACCGCAACGATGCATACGGCGGCTCCATCGAGAATCGGGCACGCCTGCTCTTGGAAGTCCCCGACGCCGTCGTCTCCGTTTGGGGAGCGGACCGCGTCGGCATCCATCTCGCCCCACGCGGAGATGCTCACGGCGTCGGAGACTCGGACCTATCCGCAGTCTTCCACCACGCCGCGCGCGAGCTCGGCAAGCGCAAGCTCGCTTTCCTCTGCGCCCGGGAATCTTACACCGCGCCCGCACTCGGCCCCTCGCTGAAACAGGCTTTCGGCGGCATCTACATCGCCAACGAGGATTTCACCGCAGACAGCGCACGCGAGGCGATCTCAGCCGGCACGGCGGATGCCGTTGCTTTCGGTAAAACTGCAATCGCCAATCCGGCCTTGGTGGAACGCTTCCGCACCGGCGCACCTCTCAACCCACCCGATCCCACAAGCTTCTACGGTCAAGGACCAAGCGGCTACACGGATTACCCTGCCCTCAACGCCAATCCTGCCTGACCCGATCGCCAGCCCGATTTTCAAGCAAACTCCAACAAAAAAACGGCAGCCCGCAAGGACTGCCGTTTTTGATGTTACCTTTCGTCAAGCGAAAGTCCGAAAACTTAGATGCCCTTTTTCACCACGTCGGTGAGCAGGTCGATGACGCGGTTGGAGTAACCCCACTCGTTGTCATACCAGCTAACAAGCTTGAAGAAGGTCGAATTGAGCTCGATGGATGAGCCTGCATCGAAAATCGAGGAACGCTTGTCGTGGATGAAATCTGTGGAAACCACTTCATCACCGGTGACCCCGAGGATGTCCTTGAGGTAGGTGTCAGAAGCCTTTTGAAGAGCTGCCGTGATTTCCTTGAGGGAAGTTGGCTTGGTGGTTTTGACCGTGAGATCGACAACCGAGACCGTTGGGGTTGGCACGCGGAATGACATTCCGGTGAGTTTGCCCGCCACTTCAGGGCAAACAAGCGCCACAGCCTTTGCCGCACCCGTGGTGGATGGAATGATGTTAATGGCAGCGGAACGGCCACCTTTCCAATCCTTCTTGGATGGACCATCGACGGTCTTCTGCGTCGCCGTGTAGGAGTGAATGGT
Organism: Verrucomicrobiota bacterium; assembly: GCA_041182265.1. Classification (GTDB taxonomy): domain Bacteria; phylum Verrucomicrobiota; class Verrucomicrobiia; order Verrucomicrobiales; family Akkermansiaceae; genus Luteolibacter. Next base: position 1,256 of record JBEGOB010000113.1, read on the forward strand.
GGTCATCAGGCCTTCCTCGATGCCGAATCCTTCCTTGAGAAGAACGTGGACAATCGGCGCAAGGCAGTTGGTGGTGCAGCTCGCGTTGGAAATGATGTGATGCTTGGAAGGATCGTATTGATCGTCATTTACACCGACCACGAAGGTGGCGTCCTCACCCTTAGCAGGTGCGGAAATGATGACTTTTTTGGCACCAGCAGTGATGTGACCCTTAGCTTTTTCAGCTTCGGTGAAAAGTCCCGTGGACTCGATCACGACTTCAACGCCGAGCTCTTTCCATGGCAATCCTTCTGGCGAGCGAGCGCTCACGACTTTGATTTCGTGGCCGTTGACGACGATGATGTCATCCTCTTCCAACTCGGGTGAGGACTTCTTCGAGGAAACCGTCCCGGCAAAGCGACCCTGCGTGGAGTCATACTTCAAAAGATAAGCCAGGTTATCAGCAGGCACGATGTCACCCACGGCGACGACGTTAAAGGTGGTTCCGAGGTGGCCTTGTTCGACGAGGGCACGGAAGACAAGGCGGCCGATGCGGCCGAATCCGTTGATGGCGATGGTAGTCATTGCAGTATTTTGAAATACCGATGCGGCTCTTCCGCCCGGCGGCGGGATTATTCACGGGAATTCCGAGGCGTCAATCTTCCGAACGGAAACCTTGAAAATTCAGCACTTTCCCAATTCTTGACGTGAAACCGCATCGAGTGAATATTAAACCAACCAGCGCCCCTCATGGACTCCCAAAATTTTCCTCCTCAAATCCCGCTCCCACCCTCTTCGGTCACTCGGGAAAATTGGCGTCTCTACCTAGAGCTGCTCTCATTTGCGGGAATGATCTTCCCCTTCGGCAATATCCTTGGCCCGCTCGCTCTTTGGCTCATCAAAAAAGACAGTGTGCAAGCGGTGGACGAGGAAGGCCGCAAGGTCCTTAATTTCAATCTGTCATGGACGATCTGGAGCATCATCACCTGCGGTCTTGGAGCCATCGCTTGGTTCATCATCGCTGTGATCGCAACGTTCAAAGCCGCCAATCAAACGCCGTTTTCACACCCTTGGGTGATCCGCTTCCTGCGGTAATTCCTCGCTCTCCCGAGGCGCCGCGAACACACAATTTGATAAATCGCGCTTCATTCCGCGTTTTATCCACAGATGACCCAAGCCTTCTTCTTCGCCTGCGCAGCCATCGCGGCCCTCGCGCTCCCGACCCCAGCCCAAACCCAACATTCAAAACTTTGGGGAAAAAATGGCGAAACTTGGTCCCCTGCTGGCCGACTTCCCGATGTTTCCTTCGCCGGTTACGCTTGCGGTGAGCAAGCGATCCCCAAACCGCCCATCGTCTCCAATGTCCGTGATTTTGGCGCAAAAGGCGATGGCACCACCGACGACTCAGCCGCATTTCTCGCCGCCATCGCCAAAACCGAACGCGGCGCGATCTCAATCCCACCCGGCCGCTACAGAATCACTCAAATCCTAGAAATCAACAAACCCGGAATCGTGCTGCGCGGTGCTGGAGCCGAAAAATCCATCTTGTTGTGCCCCGTCCCACTCAATGACATCAAACCGGATTGGGGCGCAACCACGAGCGGCATCCGCACTTCCAATTACTCGTGGTCCGGCGGAATGGTTTGGTTCAACGGCGAAAACTCTCGCAAGTTCATCGCTCGTTGCACCACGCCCGCAAAACGCGGCGACCGAGTGATTTTACTCCAAAAGCCTGCCAAGGCCATCTCTCCGGGCGACTGGATCGAAATTTCCATCCGCGACGATGCCGCGAAATCTCTCTTGGAACACCTTTACTCAGACGATCCCGGCCAACTGAATTCTATCCCGCATTCCAAGCACACCACGTCTTTTGTCACCCGCGTCACTCACGTAAATGGCTCGAAATTAAGCCTCGAACGCCCACTCCGCACCGACCTCCGTCCAGAATGGAACCCACAAATCAACACCTATCAACCCACCGTCACCCACAGCGGCATCGAAGAACTCGCCTTTGAGTTCCCCCAACGCACCTACGGCGGCCATTTCTCAGAGCTCGGCTTCAACGCAGTTTCATTCAACGACGTCGCGCACTGCTGGGCGCGCAATCTCTCGGTCACCCACGCCGACAGCGGAGTCTTCGCGGCAGGGCGCTTCTGCACCATCGACGGGCTGAT
>JBEGOB010000114.1:0-3484 GCA_041182265.1 Verrucomicrobiota bacterium
CATCCACTTCACCCCACGCCTCCGCATCAGAGGAAAAATCACGCGACGCTTCATATCCAGTCGCACCATTGAGGTCTAAAAAAGCCAACTGCACCATCCCTCCCACCAGCCCAACCCGGGCGGGTGGGAGGGCAATATCCATTTTTTATCTGCGCTTGAGAGATTCTAACTTCGAAAAATCGAGTCACAGAAAGGGTGACGATCTTGCGCACTGATGTCAGTTCTTCGGCCGATTCGGCAAGGGGGATTGCCGAGCTCGGAGTTCGCGATATATTCGTCATGAAGCAAATCGCCCGCGCCGTGAGGTGGGATCGTGGGTCGCACATGATAAAGCCAAAGATCGCGGGAGAGTAGTGGCGTCTAAGATCGGGTGTTTAGTGGACCATATCTCCCAGAAGACCTGGCACAATCTCACCCAGAAACGGGCACAAGTAATGCGGCAAGTTGAGCAACGTATAGCGCACCGCTTGGCCTTGGGTGGTGGAGACTTCCATGGCTTGCAAGCTGGGAGGATTCCGGTCGAGGCGCAGCGCCAGCGGCAGACGTTTGTCGTGCATGAACTGGTGGAGGCTTTTCATGGAGCCGGCGGCCCCGCTTTTCACCTCCACGGGAAGGATCGCACCGTGGAGTTCTAAGAGGTAGTCGATTTCACCGGTGCGTCCGCCCTCGCGCCGCCAGTGGAACAATTGCCCGTCGCGGGTGAAGCTGCCGCTGATGAGATGCAGTTGTTGGGCGGCCATTTGTTCGCTCATTCCTCCACGGATGCCAGGTGCGAGGTTTTCCCAACGAGGGAAATGCGCCAGCGCCGGGGTGTTCCACAAAGCGTGCGCCAGCCCCACATCAAGCAAGGCAGCCTTGCGCAGGCGGTCGTTTTTTTCCGCGGCGAGCGGCAGACCATTGGCCGCAGTGTGCGGGATTAACTTGCAGAGGCGCGCTGCCGCTAGCATTTCCAAGGACCGGCGGGCGGGCTCCAATTTCACACCGTCGCCCACGGCGCTGTAGACGAATTTCTCGCCGAGCGAGGTCACCACGGCTAGCAGGACTTGGCGCAAAACTCGGGTATCAATGCGGCCGGCATATTTGGAGAAATCGTCCTGATAGGTGTGCAGCAGGTCTCGCTGGATGTCCCGGCAGGTTTTGGCATCGGCTCCCTGCGCGTCGGCGGCCACGACCGCCGGCATGCCGCCGACCATTTGGTAGCGATCAAACCATTCCCACGCCTTCTGGTGGACGGCGCTGGAAATCTCGATTCCCGGCTGCCAAACGCGCAGTCGTTCCAGCAGCGCTTGCTGGCCATGAGCTTCCAGATACTCGGGAAATCCAAGCGGCTCGACATAGGCGTAGCTCACCCGACACACCGGCATACTATGGGAAAAATCCGCCAATGCGAATTCCAACAACGAGCCAGCCGCCACCACCGGCAGCTCCGGCATTTCCTCCGCAAACCAGCGCAGCCGCGCCAACACCTCAGGCGCGGCCTGGATCTCATCGATGAACAACAAGGAATCCGCCGGTCCAGCCCGATGATCCATCAATAAAGCTAGATCGCTGAAAACCCGCGCGGGATCCGCGACTTCAAAGGCTTTAGCCAGCGACGGATCGCGCTCGAAGTTCACCTCCAGCAATGCAAGATTCCGCTCCCGCGCCAATTCACGGACCAACCAAGTTTTCCCGACCTGCCGTGCGCCTCGAAGAATCAAGGGCTTCCGCCGGACGTCCGTCAGCCACGCTCGCAAATCGTCATACACCGCACGCTTCATGCATGAAGCGTGAAATAAACGGGTTGTTTTGCAAGGCAAAACAACATAATAACGGGTTGTTTGCGAGGGCGATTTGCAAGATTTGAACTGGATCATCCAATGATCCGGCCGAGGTCGATCTCCGCGATCACAGATACTTGTGGTACAATCTTAAGGCACACACCGAAGGCTCTCTGCGTGGACATCACCAACCCGAGTTCAACACCGGCCGTGCCTATTCAAAATGAATCCTTGCTCCTCCACCTCGTCGCAGGCGTCGTCGTCAAGATCTCAGAAGAATAGCAAACGGGCTAAATCTACCTCCAACCAGAAACCAAAAAACAACAATCGAACTAACCACGATTCTCTAGCATCCAGGATCTCAAACAGAAGATTTCACAGAAAAAACTTTGCGCGTCTGCAACGTTTTTAGATATTCTGCTCCAATCATCATGCTCCGTCCTCTCACTCTCCCGGCCAACTTGAATCTACCTAGCGAATCACAAGTATTTCTCAGCGAAATGCCAGGAAGGCAGCGACGGACTATCGAGGATTTGGCCAATATTGATGCAACGGGTATCGACCACGTCCTTTGTTTGACAAGCGCGGGAGATCCAAGCTCCTATGAATACCTCGACCTCATCAAACAAGGTTACCTCAAAGCGAAATTTCACCATTGTCCGCTTAGCTCACTCTCTCAAATTGGATCTAAACCCGCATTGGCCGATGCGCTAGGCATCCTGATTGAACATCTTCGAGATGGCGAATCGGTATTGATCCACTGCCAGTATGGTCAAGTCAGAACGGGCTGTGCTGCGGCGGCTTTGTTGATTCTGCTTGGGCTAGAATTTGAAGACGCACTTGCAACCGTGAGGGCCGCTGGCTCAGACCCTGAATTCGACGACGAGGCCCCACTACTCCGAGCCTTCATCTAGAAATGTGATCGGTCAAACGGCGATCTCAAAACAGCACCAGCGCCGTCGTGGGGCGCTTAGAAGCGCCCCAGAATCACCGCAACAAATCACTTATTCACTCGAGGAAATTCATTCCGTGTCACAAATTTGGGCATAACGAAGCAAACCCGCCGCTGTTGATAAGTAACGACTGTCATATCCTGTCAAAATCCCGCTGAACTTTGGCCGCTCCACATCATGAATCTCGCAGCCTAAAATCTTCGAAGCCAATTCATCAAATCCACGTGTCTGAGTCACTCCACCCGTCACGAAGACGCCTGCACGAATGGATGCAAGGGCTCCAGCAGGCATTTGATCACACACCAGCGAAAGCGCCTCTTTGAGACGATTGTGAATTGCCATGTTCAAAACCTCCCGAAGAACTTCGACTTTGCGACCTTCTTCGTCCTCCAGCTCAGCAGTTCCCAACAAATTAGAGGGATTTTCTGAGGCATTTCCTTCTGAAATTTTCAAGCACTCTGCTTTTAAGAACGACAATCCGGTTGCAAGACGGATATCTTGCGTTACATGATCACCTCCGATTGGAATGCTCCCTGAGGCGGCAATAGACCCATTCAGATAAAGCGCGTAATCTGTGGTTCCTCCACCGATATCAATCAATAATGCGCCATTGTTCCGACGCTCAGAATCCAATGAAACCTGAGCGAGTGCAATTGGAGAAAAAACAATTTGCTCGACCTCAAGATCGATGGATCGAACCATTTGAATACTACGTTGAAGCCGATCACCGTCTCCATGGATTACGTGAAAATTCGCTTCAAGCATCTTTCC
>JBEGOB010000115.1:0-4278 GCA_041182265.1 Verrucomicrobiota bacterium
GTCTTGCGCGGAATCCGAAAGCACGGGTGCATGAAGATCATCAAAGCCCGCCCACCCGGCTTGAGCGCGCGCGCGACATTCGAGAACATGCCAACAATGTCAGGCACATCATGGACGGCCATGATGCAGGTGGCGGCGTCATAACTCGCGTTGGCCCAGGGCCCTGGCGCACAAGCATCCGCCACTAGAAACGAAACTCGCGCGTCCGCACCATGCCGGGCTCGCGCAGACTCGATCAAGCGCGGACTTGCATCCACCCCAGTGAATTTTCCGACTTTGGCTTCGAGCAGCGGCCGGACCAACACGCCTTGACCGCAGCAAACATCGATGACCGCCTCCCCCGGCTGCGGCGCCAAAATGCGAAGCGCCGCCGGCAAAATGACATTCTGGTGGTAATCCGAGCCAGACTCGCCAACGAGTTTGTCATACCAAGCCGCCACCGGATCCCAGCCACGCTCTTTGGCGGGCGGCTTGTTGCCGGGTGCGGCCCCAGGTCGGCGGCCTTTGGAATGTTGAAACGACGAGCGGCGTGGCGGTGGCATGCGCGGACCATAGCCGGAGAAATCGAACGCCAGCAAGCCATGACATTTCACAGGGAAAATGAATCGCGACCCCGCCCGCCACCCGCTAAGAACTCCCCGTGATTCATCGCCTCGTCATCCCGGAAATCCTCGATCACCTGCCTGCGGACGATCCCGCAGCGCAGCGCAGCCGACGCGACCTCCGGCGCATCAACTGGCTGATGGGCAACGAGCGATGGATTTCACGCGCCCTCCGGAAATTTCCTGAAGCGGCTCAACGCGGCATCACCGAGATCGGAGCCGGCACTGGCGAGCTCACCAAGCGACTCGCACGAGAGTTCCCAAAATGCGACGTGAGCGCCTACGATCTCGCCCCCCGCCCCGCTCATTTGGAACCGCGTGTCGCATGGCTGCAAGGCGATGTCTTCGCCACACCACCACCGCCTCCCGGCGGAGTGATCATCGCCAATTTGTTTCTCCACCACTTTGAAAATGAATCACTCATGACGCTCGGTCGATGGCTGAAAGACTGCGATGTCGCACTCTTCAACGAGCCAGACCGGGCACGCATGCCACACCTTCTCGGACGTTTCATGCACCCTTGGATCAACCATGTGACCCGCCACGACATGCACGTGAGCATCGATGCAGGCTTCGGCCCGGGCGAAATCACCGCTGCCCTCGAAATGAAGCCAAGCCATTGGAAAATCGAAGAAACTTCCTCATGGCGCGGTGGCAGACGCGTGTTAGCTTGGCGCCATTGATGCGGGAAATCACGATTGCCGGCGGTGGATTGGCTGGCTTGTCGCTGGCGGTGGCACTGCGACAACGGAATGTGCCAGTGACTGTGGTGGAAGCCGGAAATTACCCACGCCACAAAGTTTGCGGCGAATTCATTTCCGGCGTTAGCCAGCAAACTCTCGAAACTCTGGGAATCGCCGCGTTGTTCGACGACGCGCAGCGGCATCGCTCATTGCGCTGGCACCTCAAGGGCCGCCTAATTCATCACGACACCCTAAAAACACCCGCTCTCGGGATTTCCCGGTATTCACTCGACGATCGCTTGCGCGCACGCGTCATCGCACTGGGCGGCCAGATCCAAACCGGCACTCGCGCCGTCCCACAAATGCGCGAAGGGGAAGTCTGGGCGGCTGGTCGCAAACCGCAAAATGGACCTTGGATCGGCCTGAAAGCGCACGTCCGCGGCCTACCGATGACTGCGGATTTAGAAATGCACGCCGGTCAGAATGGCTACGTCGGCCTCGCCGGAGTGGAAGATGGCTGGACGAATGTCTGCGGCCTCTTCCGGATGGATCGCACGCTCAAGGCAAGTCCCGGAAATTTACTTCCTTGCTACGTCGAGGCGGGCGGAAATCCAAACCTCGCCACCGCCCTCCGCGCCGCGCACTGGCGGATCGGATCGTGCTCGGCGGTGGCAGGCTTCGCACTCGGCCGCCAAGTGACAGCTCCGGGCCTGCTGTGTTTGGGCGATGCAGAAAGCGTGATCCCGCCCTTCACTGGCAACGGGATGTCGATGGCATTTCAAGCCGCAGAGTGCGCCATCGCCCCGCTTGTCGGCTGGTCGCAAGGCCGCGACTCATGGCAACATGCGGCCAATTCCATACGCAGCGCCGTGCGCCGGAATTCGCGTCGCAAACTCGCCGTCGCCCACATCCTTCACCCACTTTTGCCAAATCCCCAGGTGAATCAAGCCCTGGAAATCTTCTCATCCCTCGGCCTACTCCCCTTCCATCAAGCGCTCAATTTACTCCGTTAATTTCACGTTCCCCCATGCACCTCCACTCGCTCGCCACCGCCGTTCCCCCTCGCTCTTACACGCAACAATCCTGCTGGCAAGCGATGCAAAGCGGCGATTTATTCAACAAACTCCGCCCGCGATCCGCCGGAATTTTGGAAAAAGTCCTCACCCACGGCAATTCGGGGATCGAGCGGAGAAATCTAGCGCTGACACGCATCGACGCCGCATTTAACGAGGACGCAGAAACCTTGAGTCGGAACTTCGAGCGCGAGGCACCGCTCCTAGGATGCACCGCACTGCGAGCGGCACTTGAAAAATCCGGACACCTCGCGAGCGATGTGGACGCCCTGTTCGTCTGCACCTGCACCGGTTACCTCTGCCCGGGCGTGAGCAGCCACGTCGCCGAACAAATGGGCATGCGCGACGATGTTTACCTCGCGGATCTCGTGGGTCTTGGCTGCGGCGCGGCGATCCCGACTTTGCGCGCCGCGCAAGGTTACCTCGCGGCAAACCCAGGCGCAATCGTCGCCGTGCTGGCTGTGGAAATCTGCTCCGCCGCATTCTTCGCCAATGACGAACCGGGCGTCTTAATCAGTCTATGCCTGTTCGGCGATGGCGCGGCGGCGGCGATCTGGTCGGACACAGGCGCGCCCGGTTCCTGGCAGGCCGGGCACTTCACCACCACCCACATCCCGGCGGAGCGCGAGAAAATCCGCTTCGTCAACTCGGCGGGAAAATTGAAAAATCAACTGCACCGCGCAGTGCCCGGACTTGCCGGTGCCGCCGTGGCCAAGCTTTATGCGCAGCGCAGCGCGGACCCCGACCAAGCGCTGACCCACTCGGGCGGACGCGATGTGGTGGCGGCTCTGGAGGCGGTGCTCCCCTTCGATCTCTTGGAAACACGCCAAGTTCTTCGCGACCACGGGAACATGAGCAGCCCATCGGTGATGTTTGCCTTGGAAAAACGCCTCGCCACGCACGGAGCCAAAGATAAGCGACTCTGGCTCAGCGCTTTCGGCGCAGGATTCGCCGCCCACGCCTGTGAGCTCTGGCGCTAACCGAGTTACTTCACACTTTTTTCCAGCTCGGCCACCCGCGCCTCGAAAAATTCTTTGGCGCGCGAAGTTTCCTCAAAGCGCCGTTTCAAATCCTCAAAATCTTCTGCGGAAACCGCGCCACTCTGACGCTTGAATTCCTCGCGCATCAGAGCGAGTTCAGCCTTGGCCACATCCAGTTCTCCGCGCATGGCATCGCTGGCGGTGACCCCAGCCAAGGCGACTTGGAGCTCTTCTTGCAAACGCGCAACATCCTTGGCCAAAGTTTGACGCAGGGCCTCCAACTCCGAAATTTTCGTCGTCCGTGAGGCGATCAATGCGTCTTTCTCCGCCAATTCCTCCTGAAAATGCGCTGCCAAACTGAGCAATCCATCGACATCTCGCTTAAGCCGTCCCGCAATCGCTTCCACCGGCTCACCCACCGACTCATCGGTCGCCGTGGACTCGCCATTCAAGGCTGCGCGGTGCGCATCGATTTGTTGTTGAAGCGCCGCAATTTGCGGATCTTGGGTGGTTAAATTCAACGAGTTATTCGCCCGCCATAGAATGAAAACCAAGACCGCAAGCAGGCAAACAATCACCCATGCAAGCCCGGTATTCGCTGTCTTCGCGCCAGATTTCTCCAGATGCACCGATGTTTCCGCAAGGTCCGGAGCATCTTCTCCGCTGGCTGCTTCCGCTGATGATTTCACGTCCGACATGGCCGCACAGTGCGTGTGCTTGCCAGCTTCTGTCAACCGTTGACGAGCGAGCCAAACACGTCAGCGCCCACGCAGCAGGCGCAGAAAATCCGTGGGCTGATCAAACAAATAATCCGGCTCCGAGGCCGCCAGCGACTCACGCGAATTAAATCCCCACGTCACGGCGGCAATCGGAATTCCAGCTTTTTGCGCAGCCTTCACATCTCGCAATTCATCACCGATGTAGAGCATCTGCTCAGGCC
>JBEGOB010000116.1:0-3716 GCA_041182265.1 Verrucomicrobiota bacterium
CCCGCTTGATCGAGCTCGATGCCACGAGTTTGCGTTCCTGCTGAGAGACCCCAATCAGTACGGATCGAGCCGGTTCCTTGTAGGCTGTTGAGCTTGAGGGCTTGCCCACTCCATCCGTGTGTCAGGATGAAGGAACCGCAAGAGGTAGAATCGCCGGTATCCAGTGCGAACGATCCAGTCTGCGTGGTCGCACCGGAATCGGAGGCAGCACCGCCGCCACCGCCGAATGCAAGCCAGTTACCGGGAAGGTTGCCGATGGCGGGGATGGCCGCACCGCGTAAGGCGAGTGTGCCTGTGAAAGTGACATTGGTGACACCGTTGGTCGTGGCATTGCTCGACCAGTTCTTGGTGCCCGTGCTACTTAGAGTCACTGTGCCGGAACCCGCGAAGGTGGCACCGGTGACGATGGAAGCAGCGGTAGGCACGCCATTGATGTTAAAATTTCCTCCTGCCGCAGCAGCACCCCACGTGAAGTTGTTGGCGCCCGTATTGAAAACCGTGCTCGCATCCGTGGTGTGATCCAAAAGAAGGTTGTTGGCACCTGAAATCGAAACTGCGCCGGAGGCAGCGGATGTGTCGAGCGCACCCCAAGTGTTTGCTGCACCCATCGTGTTGGCGAGCGTGGAGGATGCATCCCAAGTCGCTGTGTTGGCAGTGGTAGGAACAGCGGCCGGCGTTCCTACCCAAGCAGCGGCGAGGTTGAGATTATCCGCAGTGCTGCTGCGGATGACTGGTGTGGCGTAGGAAACCGCAGGCAGCGAAGCCAGCAGGACAAGTGTGAAAGCGCGGGTTTTCATAAGGTAATCTTGGATCCGTTTGTTATCTGGTGCCGTAACGATGCAATGTCCAACGCAAGCTTAGCGGTCAGATTTCCGCAATCACCGGATACTGGTTTTAGCAACATACCACTTTAGGGAGTCGAGAATCGCTTGCGAGTCATCGCATCATAGGCCTTCCAAAGCACTGACTCTCCGAGTGACTGCAACACGTTGCTATATGAAGATTCGTTGAACTCAATTTCGGCAATGGGTGAATTTACATATCCAGTATGACGGATTAAATTTTCTGCAAATTGGAAATGCTCGCTTGCCATTTTATTGGAATCGTATCCAATATCCCGGAATCCGGAGGCCCTGGCATTGATTGACTCTCGCTTGCTGTCTTCAACTTGCTCGATTCAATTTACCCCACTCCATGAAGGCACTTGTCAAAGCGAAAGCGGAACCGGGATTGTGGCTGCAGGATGTGCCCGAGCCAGCAGTGGGCATCAATGATGTGCTCATTAAAGTCCTGAAAACAGGCATCTGCGGCACAGATCTGCATATTTATCAGTGGGATGCGTGGGCACGAAAAACCATTCCGATCCCAATGGTGGTCGGGCATGAGTTCGTGGGTGAAGTGGTGGACGTCGGATCCAACGTCAGTGATTTTCACGCGGGTGAGATCGTCAGTGCGGAAGGTCACCTAGTGTGCGGTCGCTGTCGCAACTGCCTCGCCGGACGTCGGCATCTTTGCAAGGACACTGTCGGCATCGGCGTGAACCGCGCGGGCGCTTTCGCAGAGTTTGTCAGCGTGCCGATGACGAATGTGTGGCATCACGCGCCAGACGTGGATTTGGAGGTGGCTGCAATTTTCGATCCACTTGGCAATGCGATGCACACCGCGCTTTCATTTGATTTGCTAGGAGAGGACGTGCTCGTCACCGGAGCTGGGCCGATCGGCTTGATGGCGGTGGCAATCGCAAAAAAAGCAGGAGCGCGCCATGTGGTGATCACGGATGTAAACGACTACCGCTTGGATCTAGCAAAGGCGCTCGGGGCGGACGTGGCGCTCAATGTCACCAAGGGCAATCTTGATGACGTGCGTAAAGAGTTGCGCATGAAGGAGGGCTTTGACGTCGGCTTGGAAATGAGCGGAAATCCGGCAGCATTCCGCAGCATGCTCAAGCTCATGTGCCACGGAGGGAAGATTGCCATGCTTGGCATTCCCGCCGCACCGATGGAAATCGACTGGAATCAGGTGATCTTCAATATGCTCACCATCAAGGGGATTTACGGCCGGGAGATGTATGAAACTTGGTATAAGATGGGCGTGATGCTTGAGTGTGGTCTAGATATCAAACCGGTAATCACGCATCGCTTTGGAGCGCACGAATTTCAAAAAGGATTCGAAGTCATGCAAACCGGGATGAGCGGCAAGGTGATTCTCGATTGGACTGTCTTTCAATGATCGATCATGAAAAATTATACCAAATTCCAGCATCACCTGACCACCCAGCTTACGGCGATCCACGCAGCAGGAACCTACAAGCGCGAGCGCACAATCAACACTCCACAGGGGACGCAAGTGGAGACGATGGATGGCAAACCCGTGCTCAATATGTGCGCGAACAACTACCTCGGACTCGCGCAGGATCCACAAATCAAGCTGGCCGCCCATAAGGCGCTGGAGCAATGGGGATACGGCCTTGCAAGTGTGCGTTTCATTTGCGGCACTCAACGTGTTCACAAAGATTTAGAGAATAGTCTGACTGATTTCCTCGGCACGGAGGACACCATTCTCTATGGCTCTTGTTTTGATGCGAATGGTGGCCTGTTCGAAACTTTGCTAGGCCCCGAGGATGCGGTGATCAGTGATGAACTCAATCATGCGTCCATCATCGATGGCGTGCGATTGAGCAAGGCGATGCGCTTCCGATACAAGAATCGAGACATGGCGGATCTTGAAGCAAAGCTAACTGAAGCAGACGAACGAGGTGCGCGTTTTAAACTCATCGCAACCGACGGTGTGTTTTCAATGGATGGCTTTATCGCGCCACTGAAAGAGATCTGTGACCTAGCGGATCGATATGGAGCCTTGGTGATGGTGGATGATTCGCACGCCGTGGGCTTCATGGGCCGACAAGGTCGCGGCACTCACGAGCATTGCGGCGTGATGGGTCGCATCGATATCATCACTGGCACACTCGGCAAGGCGCTCGGTGGTGCCAGCGGCGGCTACACCAGCGGCCGACGCGAAATCATCGAATTGCTTCGCCAACGTTCCCGCCCATATCTCTTCAGCAACACTCTCGCGCCAATCATCGCGGGTGCCTCTCTAAAGGCTCTCGAACTCCTGAAACAATCCACCTGCCTACGCGATGCCTTGGAGACTAACACTCGTCATTTCCGCCAGGCGATGACAGCGGCAGGCTTCGACATCGCGCCGGGCGAACACCCGATTGTTCCAGTTATGTTAGGAAGTGCGGCACTTGCCTCACGCTTCGCCGACGCCATGCTCGCGCATGGAGTCTATGTGGTTGGATTCAGCTATCCAGTCGTGCCGCAGGGGAAAGCGCGGATCCGCACTCAAATCAGCGCGGCTCACACGCAAGAAGATTTGGACCGTGCGGTCAGGGCCTTTGTGGAGGTGAGACAAGAACTCGAAACGCACGGCATGGGTCTGGAATAGGCAAAAAAAACAGAGTGTGCGCATGGCTCATTTTTCCGATCGCTTGGAAAAACTTGCCACATGTGTCACCAACACCCTTGATTTTCCAACACGCCAGCATGCCATGCATCAATCCCACCGCACGGACACCCAATCAAAATAACGAATTTTGCCGATTTCCGCCATTCGCCCAAAATCCATCCACAGACTATGCCACCTCTTCAGATTGCCATCCTTGGTTGCGGTTCACGCGGCCGCACTTACGCCGGAATCGCAGCGTCAATGGG
>JBEGOB010000117.1:0-4642 GCA_041182265.1 Verrucomicrobiota bacterium
CGTGAAGTCTTTGCGGTCGGCATTGAGGATCTCATCCGGCGTGCCGTTGGCGATGAGTGAGCCGATGCCGAAAAACTCGTCGGTAAATTTTTTGGGGTCCACGCCGGCGACGCCACTGAGCCAGGTGAGCATTTCGCGGTCGAGCAGCGTGGTGGTGGGGGAAGTGAGACAGAGCGTGTCAGAAACGATGCCAGCGCAGAGGCACATGGCGACGCTGGGTGATGGCATGAGGCCGCGGTGGAAAAACTTGCGGCCGACGAGCGTGCAGGTCGAGCCGACGGGCTCGTTGAGGTAACGGATCGGCTCGCGTGAGACCAAGTCGCCGGCGAGGCGGTGGTGGTCAATGACTTCGGTGATTTCCGCTTCTTCGATGCCGTTGACTGCTTGGGCGTATTCGTTGTGATCGACGAGGGCGAGGCGGATGCGCGGCGGGTCCACGAGATCGGATTTCGCAATGACGCCGACCATTTTACCGCCGCTGTGTTCGACGACCGGGAAAAGGTCTTGGTCAACGGTTGCGAGGTGCTTGCGAAGTCTGGAAATAGGTTCGGTGGCTCCCACGGTGAGAAAATTTTTCTCCATGACGTGGCGGACGGTGCGCGAGCAGCGGATGAGAGTGGATGCGCTGGCGGTGTCTTGGTTGCAGCGGAGAATGACGACGTTTTTGCGGACGGCGTAGGAGACGATGTCTGGCGGGACTGGATTTCCGCCGGTGACAAGGAGCGCGCGCGCGCCGTTGTCGATGGCGTAGCGTTGGACGATGGGTCGGTCTCCGCAAATGACGAGGAATTTTGCGACGTTGCCTTCCGCGATGGCTTGTTTAAGCCTCTTATCCACAGTGATTTGGGATGATGCGCCAACGAGGAGGATGACATCTTCCTCGCAGTCTGGCGGAGGCAGGGACGCGCCGAGGCTTTCCGCTTGCAGGGTGTCGGCGAGTTTGGCGAGTGAGACGTGGATGGTGCGGACGCTGAGGCCTTCCGTATCCGCAGGGAGCAAGAGCTTGAGGAGGTCGAAGTAGCGGAGGATGCCGCAAAGGTTCCCCTCGTCATCCTCGACCGGGACGCAGCGGATCTCGGCGGCGAGCATGCGTTGGTAGGCGGTGAGGAAGGTGTCTGACAGGCTGACTTTGATGACCTTGCGGTGGCAAATCATGCCCGAGTTCACGCGCACGTCGGTGAGCATCGTGGGGGCGTCGAGATTGGCGCGTTCCAAGACCCATTTCGTGCGTTGGGAAATTTCTCCGCAGCGCGCGGCGATGGCGTTGGGTTCCTCACCGACGGCGCGAAGCAGGGCGGCGTAGCCGATGGCCGAGCAAATCGCGTCGGTATCCGGGTTTTTGTGTCCGATAACGTAGAAAGGAGGCATGGAAAAATGAGCGCTAGGAGGTAGTTCTGATGTATGGGCGAGGGGGTGGGGGGAGGGCAAGAATCTTCCCTGTTGGACGGAAGAATTCTTGCGACGCCCGTGTTACATGCGCTCGGGGACTTGGATGCCGAGGAGCTCGAGCCCTTGTTTCAAGGTGCGTGAAGTGAGATCGCAAAGGGCGAGGCGACTGGAGCGGATCGGTTCTTCCGCTTTAAGAACGGGGCAGGCCTCGAAGTAGGAGTGGAAGGCGCGGGCAAGTTCCAGGACGTAGTTTGCGAGGAGATTGGGGCGGAAGTCGTCCAGAATGGTGGGGAGAACTTCGCCAAAACGTGCAAGAAGGCGCGCTAGGTGGATTTCCGCGTCTTCGTTGAGGTGAATCTCCGCAGTGGTGGGGTCGAAGGGCCCTTCGAGCTTGCGGAAAATCGAGCGGATGCGGACGTGCGAATACTGAAGGTAAGGCGCGGTGTCGCCTTGGAGGGCGAGCATGCGGTCCCAGGAAAAGACATAGTCGGTCAGGCGGCCTTGCGAGAGTTCTGCAAATTTCACGGCACCGATGCCGACGATTTCCGCGATTTGTGCGGCTTCTTCGCCTTGGAGGTCAGGATTTTTTTCGGCGATCGCCTTGGCGGCACGTTCGACGGCTTCTTCGAGCACTTCGATGAGCCCGACATTGTCGCCAGAGCGCGTTTTCATCAATCGACGGTCATCGCCGAGGATGGAACCGAAGGCGATGTGGCGGAAATCGCCGGTTTTCCCCCAGCGTGCGGCGGCATCGAAGAGTTGGCGGAAATGGAGCTGTTGAGGGACTCCGACGACATACCAGATTTGGTCAGCCTTCCACTCGTCCATGCGGAATTGCAGGGTCGCGAGGTCGGTCGTTGCGTAGAGGAAGCCGCCGTCTGCCTTGCGGATGATGGCGGGGTTGTCGGTCCATCCGCCTTCTTTGTGGACTTTGAACGGATCTTCTTCGAGCGGCTTGGAGTCGTCAGAAAAGATGCAAATGGCTCCATTGCTTTCCTTGGCGATGCCTTTTTGGAGGAATTCTTCGACAAGGCCCGGGAGGCGCTCGTTGTAGTGACTCTCGCCGAGCCAGTGGTCGAACTTGACGTCGAGGCGGTCGTAAATTTTTTGAAGGCCGCGTTTCGAGACATCGATGCATTGCTGCCAGATGGCGAGATTTTCGGGGTCGCCGGCTTGGAGGCGGACGAGCTCGGCCTTGCACGTTTCAAGCAAGGAGGCGTCATTTTTGATCTCGGCGTTGACGGCGCGGTAGATGCGGACGAGTTCCTGGATGGGGTCGGCATCGAGGGCTGCGGGCTCGAGCTGGGTTTTCCAGCCATGGAGGATCATGCCGAATTGGGTGCCCCAGTCGCCGATGTGGTTGTCTGCGATGACGTGGAAGCCGAGGAAGCGTGCGATGCGGGCGAGTGAATCGCCGATGATGGTGGAGCGGATGTGCCCGACGTGCATCGGCTTCGCGACGTTGGGCGCGGAGAAGTCAACCACGACAGTCTGGCCGGTGCCGGTGGCGGGGACGCCGAGGCGTGGGTCGCGGATGAGCGCTGCGGTGTGCGCGGCGTAGGCGGTGGGGAGGATGCGGAAATTGATGAATCCAGGACCGGCGATGTCGGCGGTGGCGAGTCCCGAGAGGTCGAGGTGATCGATGATTTCCTGGGCGAGTGCGCGCGGGTTGGTCTTGCGCTGTTTGGCGAGGACCATGGCGGCATTCGACTGGTAGTCGCCAAAGCGGAGGTCAGCGGCGGGAGTGACTGCGGCGGAGGATGGCTCGCCAAGAGTGGCGGTGAGCGCGGCGGCAAGGCGGGATTCGAGTTCCTGAAGAAGCGTCATGAAAATGCGGGTGGTGGCCGGGGGAGAAATCAAGCGCCTACGCGGGCCGGCTTGGAGTCAAGGATCGACAAAATTTCATCACAAGTCTCGGAAGCGGCGAGTCGGCGTAGGACTTCGAGATTGGTAAACATCTTGGCTATTGCTGCAAGTGTCTGCAAATGAAGGTGGTAGTCTTTGCGCGGGACGATGAAGAGAATGATGAAATGGACGGGCGCGTTGTCGAGAGACTCGAAGTCAATGCCACGGCGTGACATGCCAAGGACGGCGATGACACGGTCCAAATGATCTGAGAATGCGTGGGGAATGGCGACGCCGGAGCCGATGCCAGTGCTGACTTGTTCCTCGCGAGCGCGGAAGGCGTCGAGCATTTCCGCCTCTTGGGAGGCGGGCAATTGCTCGGTGGAAACCAAATGCGTGACCAACTCGACGATGGCAGGCCAGTGCTCCACAGCCTTCATATTAAGGATGATCTGGTCTGCGCCGAGCAACTTCGCCAACTTCATAAACTGCAAATGACAAATCCGCTGGATTGCGGGTAGGAGCGATGGGTTACCGTGGCGATTCCCAGATGGCAAGCTGATTTCCCGGCTTGCGTGCGTGCGTGCCTTGGTTTGAACTTGCGTGGACGGCGCACTTGCCGAAATTTATCACTTTTTGACCCTATGCTTTTCATTAAAAACGCGCGGATTGCCTCTGAAGACTCAGCTTCTCTCGTGGAGGCGGATGTTTGGGTCAGAGACGGAGTGATCCAAGCGGTCGGGCCGGGACTGGCGGTGGAGTCCGGCGTGCGTGTGATCGATGCTGCGGGGCGGATTTTGATGCCTGGGATGTTTGATGCGCACGTGCATTTTCGCGAACCGGGCTTCGAGGGCAAGGAGTCCATTGCGACCGGCGCGGAGGCTGCGATCAATGGCGGAATCACTGGCGTGGTGATGATGCCGAACACGAGTCCGGCGATCGATTCTGCGACGGTGGTGGCGAATGTGTTGGATATCGCGAAGCGGACCGCGCGGATCCCTGTCTATACTTCGGGCTGCGTGACCAAGGGCCGCCATGGCAAAGAATTGGCGGGCATCGATGGGATGCGTGGCTTGGGGGTGACGATGCTGACGGACGATGGCGACACCACGGGCGACCCTTCGGTGCTGC
The DNA here is from genome assembly GCA_041182265.1 of Verrucomicrobiota bacterium. Lineage (GTDB taxonomy): Bacteria > Verrucomicrobiota > Verrucomicrobiia > Verrucomicrobiales > Akkermansiaceae > Luteolibacter. The sequence goes on from JBEGOB010000117.1 coordinate 4,366, forward strand.
TGCGGGCCATGCAGTATGCCACGGAGTTCGGGATGTTTTTTGCGAGTCATTGTGAGGTGCCGGAACTCGCTGGACCGCGGGCTTTGAACGAGGGGGCGATGAGTTACCGCCTCGGCATCAAGGGCTCACCGGCGTGCGCGGAGGAAATCATCATCGATCGCGACATCCGTCTTGCCCATGCGAGCGGGGCGCACATTCATATCCAACATGTTTCCAGCAAACTGGGAATGGAGACGATCCGGTGGTGGAAAAGTCGCGGTGATGTGAAGGTGACGGC
>JBEGOB010000118.1:0-6777 GCA_041182265.1 Verrucomicrobiota bacterium
GCGCGGCGTCTCTTCCTCAAAAGGAACATAGCTCCGGTCCAGCCCCCGGCGGACAAGCTGATGGGTGGAATTGGCGAGGATCTTGGCGAACAGATTGTTGAGATCGGGGCACAAGTCAGCATCGACCGACACCATCTCTGCCTCGCTGAGCTTGTGATCCCAAGCGTAGGCGAGCAGGTAATACAAATTGGCAATCGGGACGGTAGTGACCATCAGGGCATTCCCTCGGTGAGCGTGTGACGGAATTGTTGCACCATCTTTGGATCATCGATCCAATATTCATCCAGCAAAGGCATGATCTCATAACGGACGATGGACTGGAACCATTTCTGGAAATCCGTCACTGGCGAGGTCGGAGTGAAGAAGCTGTGACCAATACGGTAACCTTTACCAAGATTCATTTCATCCTTCTCGATCTCCTGATTGAGCAATTCCATGTGATGGATGATATGATTGACCTGGCCCGCAGAGAGACCGTGGTTGCTGAGATGGCTCGAAAATGCCTTCTCGCTGAATCCGGGGTCGAGCGTGAGGAAAGCAAAACGCCTTCTGAGCGCGTAGTCCACCAGTGACAGCGATCGGTCGGCCGTGTTCATGGTGCCGATGAGGTAAAGATTGGGAGGAACGGTGAAGGGTTCCTCGCTGTAGGCCAGCGTCAGGGTTTCGCCACGCTTGTCGGTCTCAATCAACATCATCAACTCGCCAAGGATCTTGCTGAGGTTGCCGCGGTTGATCTCGTCGATGACAAGGAAGTAGTCCTGTTGTGGATCCGCGAGCGCCTTGCGGCATAGACGATAGAAGCAACCGTCCTTCACAGCGAAGCGGCCGTCCGGCGTCGGTCGCAATCCCTGAACGAAATCTTCATAAGTGTAAGATTGGTGGAACTGCACGATTTCCACGGCCGATTCATCCTTCGCTCCCAGCAGTAGCCACGCGAGCCGTTTGGCGATGAAAGTTTTCCCGACGCCGGGTGCTCCTTGGAGGATGATGTTCTTCTTGCGTCTGAGCTGCTCCAGAATGTGCTCAAGCGAGTGCCGGGACATGAAGAGCTCGGAAAGCGCTTTATCCATGTCATAAGACGGCCAATCGAGAACCATTTCGTCTGACTCCTCTGGGTCAGAAAGGTCATCATCCTCGTCGCCCGATGAGTATTCACCCAGTCCTGGAACACCTGAATATAGCCCTGAAAGTATCTTAAGAACCTTGGGTTTATTGGTTAGTTCCGTTAGCGCCTTGATCGCCAGTTTTCTTTCGGGAATTTTGACTGCTTTCTTTATTTTCCAATCCACGGCAATCACGTGCGGATATTCCTCCTGTTCGCCTGCGAATGAGTAACTTCCAGAAACTTCACCCCACCCGATGACTTCCGAGCGCCCAAGCTTCGCAAAGACAATGTCGCCTGGCTTCATCTCCCGGGAAATATTTGATAGCATCAAGGCGATCAACCAGTTGTTCGTGTTCGGCGTCTGATCCAGCGTCTTGAGAATTTCCTCTTTTGAATCGTAGGATGTGAGATCGCCGAGTTCTGGCCAACCGATTGCAGCAATACCTTGTTCCTGCCATTGCTCCCACAGCTTGGCTCCTTCGCCAGGTGCAATCAGCCAATATTGCCTTTTGTTATCCTCAGAGACTGAGGTCTTGCCCACAAAGGAAATTCCCGTCGCTAAGATCACTTCTCGCTGTTTTCCGTTCGCGCACAGATCTTCGAGTTCCGTGCGATGATTGTGCCTAAATGGTGTCCTCCGGCCTGAGAAGTGGCGGCTCACGGCGCGGACCGCGGTCTCGATAGCGGGCCACAGTTCTTCAAACCTTCCAAAAAATTCTGACTCCTCAAGATAACATAAATCATAACGACTCCCCGCCACAGCCTCAGCAAAGCCGCTGCTTGGATCATGCCCTTCAGCTTGCCTAATTGCTCTGTAGCGCACGGCTTCTGGGTGGTCGAATGGTACCAGAAACTCCATCATTCTCAGGCCCGGCTTCGCCATGATCGCTGTAATCGCCCACATCCAGATGTTGATTCGGATCTGGACCATTCCACCGCTCCTTTTTCGAAGGCTTATTGATAGAAGATCCTCAGGATGGTCCACCTCGTCCTTGAAGGCCTCGAGCACTTTGGCGAAATAATCGAGGACGCGATCGGCATCCTTGTCAGGGAAGAGCTTGTCGAACGGAGGAGCGTATCCACCGCTTGGCGGTGGATACGCGCCCGACACAAGATCGGCCTGTCGCGAGAAACTTGCGGTATCGCCACCGGCTAGCGTCCGGTTTTGGGGAAGCCAGGTGATATACTCTCCAGCTTTTCTGGGGCTGTCCTTAACCCCCATTTGCTTTGCATATTCAAGGTTTTTACCGTCGGCGGAAACCCATGTCTTGGGGCGGACCCAAAACATTCCCATGGTGAGAATCGCAAGTCCAACCTGGGATAAATCCAGACATTTCTGCATCAAATCCTCATCGAGTTCGGAGACATCCGCCGACATGACATGCTCGAAAAACTTCCAAAGCAACGGCACATGATCCGGGCTTCGCTTGTCAATATCAGGCAATAGAGATGGATTTTGAATATTGGCTACTGGCAATCCCTCATAATCCTCTGGGATCGCGGAGACGAGCTTCCACTCATCCTTGAGAAACTGCCACAAAGCCCGGCGATTCTCCTGCCGGAGCGAACGGTTGAAAATGCAGAGAAACGTAAACGGGTCGATCTCCTGAAGGGGAATTCTTTCTCCGTTTTCGCCCTTATCGGTCATCTTCGTCACCTTAAGCCCGAGCGTATTCATCCGGGTCATGATATCGATCAGCTCAGACTGACGATCTTTGAACTCAAGCAAACGCTTGGCAGCTTCTTCGTGTATGGGAATCCAGGTAAACATTGAGGTTATTCGTGGTCAGGGATGGCAACTCGTTACTCGCTCGCTTCTTCGATGAGCTCCGGGACATAGACGCGGCGGAGTGGAAGAACGCTTTTGTAGCGTGAATCGAATTTTTCGTAATGCTGAAAGATGAGGTCCACGAGTTCGTCGCCGTCGATGAGGCGGAGGTTTGCCTTGCTTTGCTCAAAGTTGCGACACTGGGGCGAGTAGGTGCCGAGGGTGAAGAAGAGGCCGTATTCACCGGCGGAGAGTTTGCCGAAGAGGGCTGAGACGTCTTTGTCGGTGATGGTGCCGTCGCCGCTCTTGACCTGGACTTTGATGATCGGCGGTTCGATGCCGAGATGGTCTTTGTGGGCAATGACATCGACGCTGGGCTCGTTTTTACGGGCAAGCCGCGCTTGGTAGCCCATGCATTCAAGAAGGTGTTTGACGAAGCTCTCCATCGGCAGGCCCTTGAGTTCCTGCGACAAGCGCTTGAGGACGAAGTCACGGGTAGTTTCCTCAATGTCAGCAGCGACGTTGGGTATTGTTAAGTCTTCGGAAACGGGTGGTGCTATTGCCTTGCCTTCCAAAGCGGCGCGAAATTCATCGGCGTAGGTCTTCACTTGGAATAAGCTCATGGCGCTGCCGATTTCGTAGAGGGCACCCTGGGTAAAAGCCGTGCGATCCAGAGCTTTCAGCCATTTCACTTTGCGAACGTTGGGGTAGCCGGGTTCCTGTTTCGGATTATATTCATAGTCACCGATCACTTCGCCGACATGAATCTTGCGGTCTGCCTTGTTGGGAAAAACGACAAGGTCTCCCACCTGCATTTCATGAACGAAACGGAAGAGCTGCCCCGCATTGTTCGGGACGGCGCCGGCCTTCTTGTCGGGATAGATCTGCGCAACCGCCGCCTTGTAGGCATCGCGGTTAGGCGCGAGCTTGGACAGGTCACCCATGGAATGCCAGCCGAGGGCGACACAGTTCTTGGATAGAAACAGTGATGCAGCGTCTCCGGTCTTGCCGGCGTGGATGCCCCAGATGGGCGTGGTGGAGGTGATGGATGATTTCATGGGGAAGTCGAATGTGAGAGCTATAAACACTCTATAAGCTCGCGTTCATAGCCTATGAACGCGCGTTCATAGAGCGTTCTAAGAATTGGGTGGCAGGTGGTAGCTTGACCATCGGCGTGGTGGCCCTTCCCGGACCAGTTTGCCGGATTTGACCATTTTTTTAAGTAAGCGGGTGGCCTGCGGACCGTTCAAATCGCACAACTCCACCACATTCTGTCGCACGACCTTCCCATGGGCGCGGGCGAATTCCACGATCATGGCCTCGTGGCGGGCGGCAGAAATTCCTTTGGAGCGCACATAAGCTTCCGGCTGGCCGAGGCGTTCATAGACGCCGGGCGCGAAGTGGTAAACACGGCCTTTTTTCTCTCCCTTGGCCTCCAGCCAACCTCGTTCGGTGAGGCGTTCCAGCACCCGCCTGGCCTCGCCGGACGGCTTCTGGATCAGGACCGCCGACTCGTCGGTGCTGGTGCGGCGCTGGCGGAAGACGTCGTTGAGCACGAGCATTTCGTCGAGGGACATCGGCTGGCCTGAACGCTCCTGCTCGAAGATGAATCCGGCGAACTCCAGTGAGGGTTTGCCGCCTGGCACCACGACACGCACGCCGGTCGCATCGCTGCGGGAGTAATCGGGCGCGGGGCGGCCATAGCGGACTTGGCCGGCGAAGATCTTGTCCACGCCCCGGCCGGTTTGCTCTACCAGGCCGATGCGCTTGGCGGCGGCATAGAGGCGGGCATTTCGCGGCTTGGTTTCGTGGACGAGGATGTTCTCGGGCGTGACACCGAGCGGAAATCCGCCGGGGTTGGTGATGAGCAGGTGATCCGGATGCCACTGGATGAAAACCGTACCGAGTTGCGAAAAATCACGGTGCAGCAGGGCGTTGAGCATGGCCTCGCGGAAGCCGCTGCGGCTGTAGTCCGGCACCGGCAGGCGCAGCATGCCGACCAGCACCTCCTGCTCCTCCACCCGGGCGTCGAAGCGTTTCTGCAATTCCTCGACGAGTTCCAGCATCGGCAGGCGGAAAAAGTCGTTCATACGCACATCGGCACCCGCCGTGAGCACCTGAAACGCGGCCTCGTGCGTGGGTAGGAACCGTTCCAGTGCGGCTTGCCGACCTGCCAGCAGCAGTCCCGCCATGTTCGGAATCAGTCCGCCCGGCCGCGTCTCTACCAGTTGCAGGGCTTTGGCGAGTTCCTCGTCCGTTAGCCGCAGGAGCGCGGCATCGCCGTGCAGGGCGGTGACGGTCTTGCGAATGCGCTCGAATCCGAGCGGGTCGAGGTCCTGCCACGCGGCTCCATCGGGACATTGGGCGGAGAAATCAAGCAATCCCAGATCCACCCGCCGACCGACGTGCTCGTGGGGATAAAAGGGAACGCACTGCGGGCCATCCACCGCCACCACAGAGATGCGCGTGTTGATGCGCGGCTCGGTGTTGTTGAAAATCGCGGCCTGCAGCTTTTGCGGCTCTATGGTGTTGCCGTGGCGCGGGCGGGCACCGGTGACGCGCCCGTCGTCCTCCACGCCGATGAGAAGTGTGCCGCCCTCGCCATTGGCGAGACAAACGACATTCTCGTAAAGCGCCCGGTCGTTAAACGCCTCGCGCTCCTCGCCCTTGAATTCGACGGTGAGCTTCTCGCCTTCGGCGATCAGGGATTTGATGTCGGATTCCGTCATGGTTGTGGGTTCAGATACCTAGTTCTCCGTTTCCGCGGGCGATTTCCGTTTCGAATTCGGCTTCGAATTCGGCTTCGTGCTTGAAGCGAAGGTCCTTGAGAGGGCGCCAAACCTTGCCGTCTTCGTAATAAACGCTGAGAAAAACGTTGCCGTCATTTGAACGTCGCCGGGTTTCGTAATGGCGGGAGACGAGGGTGAATGCGTGATTGACCGAGCGAGCTTCGAGGTTGTTGATCGAAGGTATCTTCGTAAACCATCACCGCCCTTGCTTTCGCTTCGTCGCGACTGAGAACGTTTTCCGACATGCCGGGATAACATTTCCTCAGAATTTCCTCAACTTGAAGGAGTGTGAGACTGGATGGCGACATGGCTGGATTTGGTTGCAGAGATTCACTTTCGTGCCGCTATCAGGGGCTCCATATGGCTCGCCATTCCATGTCGGTCGACGAAGTTGATGAGACTCGAGCACGAGGATCAACAGCCTTTACTTTCGCCCGGAGCTTCTGAGTTGCGTCCGCTTCAATTTTGACACCGGGAAACATTTTTGACGGTTTTAAAGGCTGTTCAAGATGGAGGACGATCTTGATGGCATTCGGGATCGCACAAACATCCATGAATGAACGGACGCCGCCATTTGAAGGATCTTCCCGGACGGAGCCTGCGAGTAGGAGGGCAAGGCTATCGCGAATCTTCTCTGCGATTTCTTCAAAGACGCACTGCTTCTTGATTCTCGGGTTGGTGGTGTAGTCCTTCACCTCCAGAAACCAAAGGACCCGATTGACGGGGTCGAAGAGGATGAAGTCCATCTCCTTGCATCCTCCCGCGAAGCTCTGAAAGCGGCGGGTGTAGTAGGACGCCTTCTCTGGACGAAGCACTTCCCAGCCATCGGGAAATTCGAATCGGATGCGATCTTCTTGATAGGCTTGAGTCATCTGTTCAGGGGGTGCCGTAGAGGTAGCGATTGCTTTGCTCGATCTCAGCTTCGAGGGCGGCTATGGGTTCGATTTCCTCGGCGCTTAATCCGGCGGTGATGATGGTCGAACGCTTGTCCCATTCCGCCGCGAGGTCATTGCTCTTTTCCGACAAGGCGAAGAAACGCCTGTCGATTTCCGATGATCGCATCGACAGTTCCCGAAGCAGGAAAAGGCTGTGTGTTGCGATGACCACTTGAGTTC
>JBEGOB010000119.1:0-6804 GCA_041182265.1 Verrucomicrobiota bacterium
ACACGAGCAAGTATCTTGATGTTCCGAACACGCCACTTTTCCCCTTCGGCCACGGGCTCACCTACGGCGCGTGCGAGTGCGGCACTGTGACGGTAGAACCCAACACGCTCCGGCCCGGCGGCCGCGTCACGGTCAAAGCAACCCTTTCAAATCCGTGTGCCCATCCGCTTACGGAAACTCTACAACTCTATCTTCGCGACCCTGTCGCCTCAGTCACCCGCCCCATCAAGGAACTCCGAGGCTTCCAACGGATCACACTCGCCGCCTTCGAATCACGCGAAGTGAGCTTCGCCCTCGAAGACGCCGACCTTTCGCTCATCGGCCCCGACCTCAAACCTCGTATCGAATCCGGAGAATTCATTGCAATGCTCGGCACAAGCTCTGCGGAAGTCCAAGTGGCCCACTTCACCCGCCTCGACTCAACTGACGACCTTCCGCCCGGTGAATTTTTGAATCAAGGAACTCGCGACGCGGAAACTTGACAGCGGCGAATCCTCGGGTCTTGTCTAGGATCATCGCTAACAAAATTGTCGGATAGATCCGCCTGAGCCCCCTCAACATGACACCCATATCACTCGCAAGAAAAGCCATTCAGGAAGCTGAAGCACTGCTCATCACCGCCGGCGCGGGAATGGGTGTGGATTCCGGTTTGCCTGACTTCCGAGGAGACCGTGGATTCTGGCAGGCCTATCCGCCACTCGCAAAACAGGGGATTTCCTTCTCGATGATGGCGAATCCAAAATGGTTCAAATATGAACCGCTGATGGCCTGGGGATTTTATGGACATCGGCTCAATTTATATCGCAGGACCACGCCACACCTTGGTTTTCAGCGTTTGCTTGAGGCTGCACTTCGAATGAAATCCGGCTACTTCGTGATAAGCTCCAATGTGGATGGCCAATTCCAGAAGGCTGGTTTCAAGCAAGAGCGCATCGTCGAGATCCATGGTTCCATCCACCACCTGCAATGTGCGGCCCCCTGCAATGACGAGATTTGGCACGCGAAAGATCTGGAGATGGAAATTGATATGGAGATCCTCCATCCCATTTCACCCCTGCCATTATGCCCGGCCTGTGGCAGTATCGCACGCCCTAACATCCTGATGTTCGGTGACCACTCGTGGCATGAATCACGGTCCGACGCCCAAGAACTCGCCTTCGAAGAATGGATCAGTTCCATCGGCGAAAAACGCCTCGTTGTGATCGAGTGCGGTGCAGGAACCGCGATTCCCAGCATCCGATCCATTTCATCGCAGACGGCTAGATTGCCGGGAAGAACCTTGATTCGGATCAACCCGAGAGATCACGAAACCCTGCCCGGAGAAATCTCCATTGCTGCCGGCGCACTCGACGGATTGCAGCAACTTTTTGCCGAGTGATTGGACCTCTTTCGCCACCCATGGGTGCGCGCTCCATCTCTAGCAAACAGACAACGGCGTGTTGCAGCTTTCGCTCCAGCCTCGCGCAGATCCCGCATCGATCCGCAGCGAGCCAAGACAGGTTTGCAATCCTCCCGGTGATTCACCATCCTCGCCGCATGTCACAACCTTACCTCTCGTTGGAAGCCCACCTGCACGACGCATTTTGGGAGGCGGAGGATGATGCTTCTGAGGTGAAACTGATGGCCGCGTTTTTGAAAAAACACCCAGGGCCGGCGCTTGAAATGGGCGCTGGCTCGGGGCGACTGATGTTTCCGCTATTGGAAATGGGCTTGGAGATCGAGGGCTTGGAACTCTCGCGTGACATGCTCGACCTCGGTGCTGCCAGCGCCCAGCAACGCGGACTGCAAGCCACGATCCACCAGGGCGACATGAACGACTGGGACGATGGCAGAAAATTTTCAGCCGTGCTCGCTCCGGCCTTCACCTTGCAACTCGCCACAGACCCCGCCGCCACGCTCCGCCATTGGCACAGCCTCCTCGAAAACCACGGCGGTCTGTATCTCACGGTTTTCATGCCTTACGCCGAATTGCTAGGCGACCTGCCGGAAAATGAGTGGTATGAAGATCACCGCGCGACACTCTCAGATGGACGTGAAGGCCTGCTGGAAACCCGCCACCGCCTCGACCACTCACGCCAAGTCCTCATGCGGGAACATCGGTATTTCCTCTCCGGCGAGCCACCACTGACTCACGAATCCACGCAGAGCATCCGCTGGATCGAGCATCAACAATTGCTCACCTTACTCGAAGAATCCGGATTCCAGCTGGATCGGTTTTTCCTAGATTTCGACGCGAACCGCACCTGTGAGGACCCCGATGCCGTGGATTTTGATGGCATTCTCACTTACCATGCGACGCGAATTGCCGGAAAAATCTGATTTTTTTGAAAGAAATTCCACGTGCCCATTCTTGACGAGCCCCGTCCGCCCACACTATGACGCTCGCTGTGCCAAGGAACTTAATTTTACTTGCGACCCTGGGATTGCTGTCGCCATGCGCCCTGAGTCAGACTTGGGAGCGCGAAGACGTCGGCTTCGAGACGATCCAAAGCCGTGCCCGCGACCTTGCGAACAAGCCATACATCGCGCCAAACAAGGACAGCTTGCCGGCGTGGATGAATGATCTGACGTATGACCAATACCGCGACATCCGCTTCAATCCAAGCCAAGCACTTTGGGCCACGGAAAATCTGCCATTTCGCGCGATGTTCTTCCACCCGGGCTACCTTTTCCGCGAGCCGGTCATTCTCAATGAATTCACCAGCACGCACCAACAGCAAATCCGTCTATCCGAGGCTTTTTTCAACTACGGCCCGCTCGTCAGCAAGCATGGTTCGCTGCCTGCCGAGGGTGGATTTGCCGGATTCCGCCTGCATGCCCCACTGAACAACCCAGACTATTTCGACGAACTCGCGGTGTTCCAAGGCGCAAGTTACTGGCGTGCCCTCGGAAGAAAACAACGCTACGGCATCTCATCTCGCGGAATCGCTATCAACACCGGCACCGAGGGCGTGCAGGAGGAATTCCCTGGCTTCCGCGAGTTTTGGCTGCGCAAACCCGATGCCGAAGACACGCAGGCACGCCTCTACGCCCTGCTCGACGGCCCATCCTACTCCGGCGCATTCGCCTTCAAGATCAACCCTGGCAACGTCACCATCGTTGACGTCCGCGTGGTGCTCTTCGCTCGCACCGCCGTCCAGCGCCTCGGAATCGCCCCGATGTCCAGCATGTTCTGGTTTGGTGAAAACTCACGACGTCGATTCGATGATTTCCGCCCGGAAGTCCACGACTCCGACGGACTCGCGATCCGCATGGGCAGCGGCGAGCGGATTTGGCGGCCGATTTGCAATGACTCGAACAAGCTGGAATTCAGTTTTTTCGACATGGATAAGTGCGACGGCTTCGGACTGCTCCAGCGCGACCGCCGCTTCGCCGCCTACGAAGATGACGAGGCCGCCTATCACCTCCGCCCATCGCTTTGGATCGAGCCGACCTCGGAGTGGGGACCCGGCCGCGTGATGTTGATGGAAATCCCGACCACCAACGAGCTCACGGACAACACCGTCGCCATGTGGGAACCCGCACGCCCCGCCCAGCCCGGAGACCGCTTGGAGTTCTCCTACCGCCAACATTGGACCATGGAAGACGATCCATCCGATGCTGACGGCTACGTCGTCGCCACGCGCACCGGCGTCCACGACTGGCAACCCGAGCAACGCACCATCGCCGTAGAATTCACAGGAAACTCACTGAACCAGCCCAGTGAAATTCCGCTCACACCCATGGTCCAAGCCGTCGGCCCTGGTGCCGAGCGCTTGAAAATCCAAGGCGTCACCGTCCAGCCATTGCCAGATTCACGCTGGCGCGTCGCATTCCAAATCGCCCCGTCCGCCGAGGGCGCCAAGCTCTCGCAGGTCGGCCCGGTCGAACTCCGGTGCTATATTAAGCGTGGTGAAAATTTCCTAACTGAAACATGGGTCCATCGAATCACTCCCTGAACCCCCTTCGCCCGTTAAGCGAGGACGAGCTCAACGAGTGGGAAGAGGCCTACGCCGCCGTCGAGGCCTATCTTCAGGCGCTGCGCTTGCGCAACCGCCTGCTGGTTGCGGAATTGGTGCGCGGCATCCTCTGGCGCGCGTCCGCCAGAAGCCATACCGAGCCGGGCAAGCCACCCCGCCTACTCGCCATGGAAGAGGCCCTCTCGGAAATCGCGGAATGGACGCAAGACGTGCTCGACGTCCCCTTGGAAAACCGCCGCTTGGCCGCACGTGGGCGGCTGGCCTTGTTGCTAGCCGGCATGCCCGACAAGTGGCAGGGAGTTTTCCTCACACCCGCGCCTTGGCCGCCGGGCTTCGTCGCGGCCATGAAAAAATCCTACCTCGCCGCCGGCCCGCAGTTTGCCGAACTCACGATGACGCCTAAGCCGCTCGAATTCAATGCCATCGGAAGCGGTGCCGCGCAGTGGTGGGAAACCATGGACCGCCGCCCAATCGTCCGCCTCATGTTCTCTGGGGCGCTGCTGGTGCTGATTTTAGTCACGATCTGGTTCACTTTGTTCTAATGGAAAACCCCGCCCAGCCACCTCTCGAAGCGACGGCCCCTTTTTTTAGCCGTCGTCGCTCGATTTTCCGCCGCTCCCTGTTTTTCGGCAGCGTGGTCGTCACCAACGTCCTGGCCATCCTCTGGCTGGCAGACATTTTTTGGCTGATGGGATTTCAAAAAGCGCACTATCCCCTGCTCGCGATTTTTGCCATCCTCAACGGCCTGCTGGTCCTCGGCTCCTTCCACGCACTTTTCGGCGCCATCGACATGCTGCTCGGCCGCAAACGCGCCGTCAGCATCAGCAAACTGGCCGAAGGCAAATCCGGCCCGCTCCTCAAGCGCCACGCCGTCGTCATCCCGGTGTATAACGAAGACAGCGTGAAAGTCTGCGCACGCATCGAGGCGATCTACCGCTCGATCGAAGCCACCGGCCATCTCGAATCCTTCGACTTTTTCATCCTCAGCGACACCCGCAACCTCGATCTCTGGGTGATGGAGGAAACCGCGTGGACCAACCTGTGCCGACGCCTCGGTGGCTTTGGCCGAATCTACTACAGACGCCGGAAAACCAACGAAAACCGCAAAGCCGGCAACATCGGCGACTTCGTCCGCACCTGGGGCGGCGGCTATGAAGCCATGCTCGTGCTGGACGCAGACAGCCTGATGGATGGAGCGGATATCGTGAAAATGACGCGGATCATGGAGGCCTACCCGCGGCTTGGCATCCTCCAAACGCCACCCAAACTCATCCGCGGTGCCTCCGTCTTCACGCGCCTCCAACAATTTGCGATGCGCCTCTACGGCCCGCTGTTCATCCGCGGGCTCAATTTCTGGCAACTCGGGGGCGGCAGCTACTGGGGGCACAACGCGCTCATCCGCTTGAAGCCATTTTCCGAGTTTTGCGAACTCCCCGCCCTGCCGGGCCGTGAGCCATTTGGTGGCCGCATCCTCAGCCATGACTTTGTCGAAGCCGCACTCATGGTCACCCAAGGCTGGGAAGTCTGGCTCGCTTGGGACATCGAGGGCACCTACGAGGAAGCGCCACCCACGCTCGTGGACCACCTGATCCGCGACCGCCGCTGGTGCCAGGGAAATCTCCAACACCTGTGGCTCATCTTCGCCCGGAAACTCCCATTTTCCGTCCGCATGCACTTGTTTATGGGCATCATGGCCTACCTCGGCAGCCCACTTTGGTTTCTTTTCCTCCTCCTCGGCACCTGGATCGCTTGGGACCGCTACCTCAGCGCACTGAGCCACCTCCCCTTTGAAAACTACGCCGCACGCCTGTTCGGCATCTCCGGCATCGAACAAAGCATCATCCTCACCGGGGCGATTTTCTCGCTGCTTTTCCTCCCGAAAATTCTCGCTGTCACTGGAGCCATCCTCACCACCAGCACCCGCCGCTCCTTTGGCGGCATCATTCCCCTGCTTTGCGGAACCCTGCTGGAGTCCATCGTTTCCATGCTCCTCGCGCCTTGCATCATGCTCGCACACAGCATGATGGTCCTCAGCATCATCCTCGGCCGCACCGTCGGTTGGGGAAACCAAAATCGTGAGACAGACGGCACCGCTTGGCGCGACGCCATCCGGATTCACGCACCTCAAACGCTCCTCGGGCTCGCCTGGACCGCGCTTGCTTGGAAAATCAGCCCCACCTTCACCGCATGGATGTCCCCCATCCTGCTAGGTCTCATCCTCTCGGCTCCGGTTTCCGTCATCACCAGCCGCTCGCGCTACGGGCGCGCACTCCAGCGCCATAAAATCCTCGCCACCCCAGAGGAACTCAAGCCACCAAGCGTGATCCAGCTCGCTGACGCAGCAAGCGCCGCCGTGGATCCGGCGCTCGACGCCTCACAAGACGCTCGCCGCGGCGTCATCGCCGCCGTCGTTGACCCCTACGTCAACAGCGTGCACGTCTCTATTCTCGAAATCTCCGAACTCCGCGAAAGCGAGGAGGCCCTCGCCGAACGCTGCCTCACCGAAGGCCCCGCCGGTCTCTCCAAAGAAGAACTTTCAGAACTGCTTTACCTTGCACCAGCCATGCTCATGATGCACCGCGCCGTGTGGTTGCGCCCCTCCGAAAGCATCCACAGCGTCTGGACTCAGGCTGTCGAAAGCTATCGCCGCCGTCTCGACCAAGCCACCCAACTTGAACCCAGCTAAGCCCAAAATCATGCTCCAACTCAATCCCGACCTCGCCGATCTCGTCTCTGATGCCGCCACCGGCCTCATGGAAAAATTCAACGCCACGGCCACCATCACCGCCGCCGCACCCGGCCGCGTCAATCTCATCGGCGAGCACATCGACTACTGCGACGGCTT
>JBEGOB010000120.1:0-9213 GCA_041182265.1 Verrucomicrobiota bacterium
CCAACAGGACCTGACCCAGAATCTCAAATCCGGCATCAATACCATTTGCGTCCACGTGACGAACACGCTGGCCAATCGACACGGCGAGCCCAAGCCATCCGGCCTTCTCGGGCCGGTTGTGCTCAGCCCGGTCCACGCCTCGCCGTTGAATTGCAAAATGGCGACACGTGAGAATCGGTCCCACTTGCGCGCCGGAACGAGTTACGCAGGCAGCTCAAAACCTTTTCGGCGCACGCGGTCTTGCATGGCCGCTGCATCCTTGTCGCCGACGAGTTGCTCGGTTTGCGGGTCCCACTTGAGCGGTCGCACAAGGCGTTCCGCGATCCCGACAAGCTGGCAAATCGTGCCGGAACGATGGCCGACACCCGCTGGGCAAATGGTTGGCTGGCGGCTGAGTATGGATTCGATGAAATTCATCCGGTGGTTCTTTGACTCGTAAACCTGGATATCGTTCGGTCCGAACTTGTGGCGCACGAGTTCCGCAGGCGATGTCTCGATCTTGCCGCGGCTGACAAGCACCTCTCCCTTGGTTCCAATAAACCGGATCATGTGGCCCTTGTCCGGCCCCTTGTCCCGCCACACCGTGACGCCGTCGGCATAGCGATAGTGATGATGCTCGGCACCTTGGTAACCTTTTGGGATGAATTCGACAGGCCCCGTTTGGTCGCGATCAAGCGCCCACTGCACGATGTCGAAATGGTGCGCGCCCCAGTCGCCACACTTGCGGCTACCATATTCCCAGTAGCAACGCCAGCCGCCGCCGTAGGCTCCCAGAACCCGGTTTTCCGAATGCTCGAAGAACGGTGTCGGGCCTAGCCAGCGGTCATAGTCAAAACCCTCAGGCACGGGCGCGTGAACCTCTTTTTCCGGCACTTGCGGAAACTCGCCGAGCTGGCAGTAAATTTCCTTAATGTCCCCGATCATTCCATTGCGGACCAGATTCGCAGCGATTCGGAAATAGATCTCCGAGCGTTGTTGGCTACCGACTTGCACGATGCGGCCGTATTTTTTCTCCGCCGCCACCATCGCCTTGCCTTCCTCGATCGTTAGGGTCATCGGCTTTTCCACATAAACATCCTTGCCCGCCTTCATCGCAGCCAGCGCGATCGCCGCATGCCAGTGGTCCGGCGTGGTCACGCACACCGCCTGAATGTCGGGATGGGCGAGCACTTCCTCGAAACGCGAAGTCGCCAGAATGCCCTCGTAGCCCTTTTCCTTCAGCACGCCCACGGCTCTCTTCAGGTGTGAGTCCCTCACATCACACACCGCAATCGGCTGCACGTCTTTCATGCCGGGAAATGACCGCACATGACCGTCGGAAATCAGCCCCATGCCGATGAACCCCATGCCAATCCGGGAATTCGCGGCGGCCTTGGTCGCGTTGCCCAGCGTTTCAGATTTGACAATCTGCGGAGCAAGCATCGCGCCTGCTGCGCCAAAGGATGACTTGATAAACTGGCGACGGGTCGGTTGTTGCGAAGCACTCATGGGGTGATGAATTTGATGAATTGGATTGGATGGGCTATGTTTCGGAGAATTCCCGGGTCGCTGCGACTTTTTCGCTGTCTTGCCCGTTGCCGGAAAACTGACGGAAACTTACGAACGTGAACAACGTTATTTATCAGGATCGTCGGCCGCGCATCAAGGGAAATTGTGACATCGAAAGATCCTAGGAAATAAGGATATTCACTCGATGACACTCATCAAAACTGAGCGCGCAAAAAACCCGAAGTCCATGGGCAACAAAGTGCGGGCCATCCTGCAAAAGCGGAGGAAGCGGCGACGTTCGATCATCTCAACCATCATAATGTCGTCTGAGATTCACTCAGCGCGGAAGACTTCCCCCCGTCAGTCCGGCCTAAGGATTGGATTCTGGGGGAGGCGGCGGAATGATCTGCGGAAGAAACAGAACCGCCAGCTTCTCACCCGCCTTCGTGGGTGGCACAATCAGAACCATTTTTCGGCCCATGGGCTGCCCAAAGAGGCGGGTTTGAAAGCCGATGCGGCCTTCCGAATCTTTGATCATAAAAGGAAGAAAGCCACCCAACTTCGGAATTTCCGGCTGCACCACCTGGATTGCCTGCGGAGACAGCTTGTTGGTTGCGCCACCAAACTCCACCTGAAGCGGCAGATTGGTGAAATTTAGAAACCGAAAGGAACCCACCGGAAAGGCGTCTAATGAATCGTCCATGCCAAAAACCGTCAGCGGGAGTTTCCCTCCGTTCGTGGATTCCTGAATCATGAACAGCATCTGTTTGGCCTGTTGCGGCAGCGCTGCCCTACCGACGAGTTCATGCGTGGGTTTGCCACTTGCTTGGTCTTTGGCGATGTAAAGTTCGAGCGCTTCTTGCCCTTGAAGCGAATACATTTGCGAGCGCTGGCGGGGCAGTAGCGTCAGCGGCAGGAATTCGGTCCCTTGGCGGAAAAATAAGGCTGAATATGGCAAATCCTTCCAAACCACGCAGGAGAACTGCACTCCTGACTTCTCATCGGCTGGCTGAGCCAAAGTCACCACCGGGCACAAGGCCCACAGGATCGCGATAAGTGTAACTGATATTCGTTTGAGATGCATAGCAAGGGTGACGACTACACTTCAGGCTGTCTCAACCAGCGGAATTGCACCAGCTTGAATCGCCGTCCGAACTTTTGATTGATTGGATTGAGCTCGCTAACGGATGGCGAACCGGAGCCCTTCGCCTCGTCCCATGGCTCGTTGTTATTCGCATCCGTGACCGGATCCAGATATTCGGGAACCCGCTGGACCACGGCTTCACACACGGCTTTTGCTAGAACCGTCACCCCATTCGCCGAGCGCGCCTCGCCGTAAGCCCGGATGCGGAAGGTGTCTGATCGTGCCGCCAAACGTGGGGCCAGCGGCAGCAAGAGGTCTGCCTGCGTGATGTCTCCGGGGATGCCCGTGGTGGTTTTACGGCTTCCAACCGGCGGCGGATCGGGAAAATATCTTGAGGCGGCACCCGAATAGATGGGGGCGATTCCACCGGCACCACTTCTCACCGAGCCATTGATCCCGGCATCTTCGATCGCCGCCTGCAAGGCTCCCATGTAGTGGGTTTCGCTCTTTTTCGGGGTTCCCACGCGATGATTGACGAAATCAGATAGGCTCATGAACGGACCACGAAGTTTGACCTGTTTCACGATCTGGGTGGCAAGGCTTTCGACCTGGCTGTCGCTCAAACGCGAAAATCCGGACCAATGAGCGACGGCATCCGGACTGAACGCGGGAGCCGTGCTGCGGGGAAACGGAGTTCCAGAAGCGGTGTTCGTTCCGGCACCCTGCGCATAGTCAACCGCCAGATTGCGATTTCCCCTCAGGAAAGCCGTCCATGCGGAGACCGAGGTCGAATTCACATTAAAGGCACCCGCCACCAAGCTGTATGCCCCCATCTTTTTGTAGCCATCATCGGCAGCAAGAGCGGATATCACATCGGCAGTCACTGCTCCGGGTGGAAGATACGGGCGCAGCAACGGACTGGCCTGAGCGCTGGTATAGTCCGGACTGAAAAACTTGGTCAGCGTATCCGGGATGCTGCCAGAGGTCGAGTAGCCAGCGGAACCGATCGTGAAGGCCGGCGCGATTCCTGAGAGCCAATAACGGTCAAACAAGGCATCATTGAGCAACCATGAACTGTCTGAAGCCGTGGCTGACATCCAGGGCATGCCGGTAACCGGACCATAGGGAGACACTGGCGAGACGAGGAGACTGGACCAAGAATTCCCGACGGCGCGCAACGGTTGCATGGCACCCACGGTGAGGTTTGCATCCGAAAAAGCGGCCAATGACAGAAGCGGACTGGATGGAATGTTGATCAGGGGCACGGCCGTTGAACCATCGGCATAACTTCCGCCCCAGTAGCCGTTGTTGAGTTGGGTTGCCGGGAAATTGATTCCAGCGCGCTGCAGCAGCGTATCCACATCACCGGGATCGGCGATTGCGCCGTAGGTCTGGCTCAACAGACATGGACGCCACATGTCGTGGTAGCCACCCATCGGAAACGGATTGAACTGAGTGAAAACCTCCACCGGATTGGGCGTTTCTCCCTGATGCGCGGCGGGTTTTGTCAAGTAGGCGCTGATGCCGAAGAACCGCTTCGTGTTGACGAGCGTGTTTGCGGGCGTGATTCCAGTCCGCAGGGCGTTGATGTTAGCGCCCGGTGCCTGTCTGGGAGGCGAGAAATATTCCGGCAACTCGAGGGTGCCTTGGGTGTTATTACCAATCTGTTGGAGGTGTTCGCCGACCTTGGATTCATTGGCCAGATCCAGTGGTTTGATGCTTGCAGCAGGCAGGCTTGCGTCCATCCAGACATGTTCCGCCATGCTTTGGTCACCAGTGATGTTGCCTGTGGCATCCCTTGCCTGATAGATGTGCGAGTAAAGGAATCCGACGGAATCCGTCGCCAAGTTCAGGCGGATTTTCTTCCAGTTTTTGCCGGTGTTGTCTGGGATGGAGGTCAGGATGGCACCCGACGCGTTGTCCGTGTTCGTTCCGGGAAACAGCGCGTCACGGAGAACGGTCGCGTCAGCACCACGATTCGAGCGCGACGACAAAACCATGACTTCGCCGGGTGCGATCGTTAGATCCGAAGCAAGGTAGGTCATGCGGTCCACCCACCCGGTGGTATTGCTATGGTTTTGAGCGTATTTTGTGATGATTGCGGGCCCGTGCTGGGTGCTTCCGCCGGGCCGATTCACCCACAGCGTGATGTGTCCGCCGAAGCCGGTCATCCTCAGCGCGTATCGATCGACTTTTAATGTCCGGTTGTAGGGGTTCCAGAGATAAAACAGGGGATCGATTCCCACCGCCAGATCGGCCATTATCCCATCCGAGTTGGTGGCTAAAACACTGTAAAGAATCACCGAACCAAGGAGAACCGGCGCATAGTTCGCGCGGGCTGGCTTGAAAAGATGCCGGTCAGGCAAAGTTCCGGTGAATCCGTTCGCTGGCAGTGTTTCGGTGTCCCAAGTGTTAGCGCCGGAATTTGCGCCGCTCATGCTCCCCCAATGATAACCCGGGTGATTGGCCGCGCTGACATTCGGATAGTAACTGCGGGCGTTCAGGAGGTAATTTCCACCGCTTCCCTTCAGTCTTTTGTAGAGATTGGCATAGTCTCGGAGCGCCCACCAGTTCGGGCCTCTGACAACGGAGTTTTGCGTGACCATGTCGCCGGAAAATGGTGTACCGGCCCCTTTCATGTCGCGGTAGAGATAGCGTTCCTTGACTCCTCCCATGCCGAGTGCGGCCTTGGGGGCTGCCAAGCGGTCCGAGCCTCCGACGAACTCGCCGACCTGCTTGTTAAATCGGGTTGGTCTCTCCGTTGCGGTGATATCCGAATTTCCATCCATCTCGAAGGCGAGGCTGAGATCCCGGCGCAGGCCCCCAAGTTTCACATCGGCTAACACACCGCGACTGCCCATTGCCATGTCGTGGCGGCCATCCCGGAGCCAGACGTCCTGAAGGGCGTTTTCACTCATCACCAGAGGCATATCCGCTACGCTGAGTGCCTTATCGAGGTTCCCAAGCCAGGGATTTCCAGATGTTGTCGTGGCAGGGTAGTTGGTTTTCCCCGCGAATGGACCTACGAAGCTGCCGTGGTCCGGACCCGGTGCAGCACTGAGCCGGGCGGCTTGTTTCCGCTCGTTGCCCGTGAATTTTCCCTCGCTCCACCCCAGATCCGCTTTGAGTCCCTCATCCTCGACCCAATAGGCGTAGGTTCCGCCGCTCACTTTCACCTTGGGCACCCTCACCGAGGAGGCGGCATCTTTTCCTTGAAAAATGAGCACGTCATCCGAGCCCGCGGCGGCCGTGGCATCGGCGACGGCGGAGGGGCTATCGGAAACCAGCCAGCGCACGAAGGCCTTGGTGTCTGGCGCGGCCGGGCTGAATGTGCTGGTGTTCCAGACGCCCGTCCAGTGGGCGCGGCCCGGGGCGGCAGGCTTGGTCGATGGAAGAATCTCCGCCGCCGCAGTGATCCGCTGGTCGGACCCGGCGGTTTTTTGCAATTCGCCGATCGCCAAGATCAGAGCCAAACGGGCATTTGCCTGCGCCTGCGCCATCGCCTGACCTTGGGAGGACGTCCGCAGCGAGATGCTGGATAAGGTCAGCAAGCCGACAGCGATCACCGTGAGCAGGATCATCAGGCTGAGCGTCACCACGAGGGCAAATCCGCTGTGCTTGCTAGCCTTAGCGGATGGATTGACCCGCAACAGACGCCCGGGCATCGTCGGATTTTTCAAGTTTTTGTTCAGGGAATGGGTTTAAAAGGGTTTTGCCCAACACCAGTCTAAGGATTTGATGCTGTCTTCAGGCGTGGATGGACATAGTAGCTGCATTTCAGAAGATGGGTATCCTCATTTCATAGGATTTTATCGAGATTTCCACACGGATTCGGTGAGAAATGCCATCCAACGGATCTCCTAAGAAATGAGGATACCCAATCACGTGAATCTGAACCAGTTTCCCTTCAGGACCTTCGAGTTGCCTAGAAATCACCTCGTCAACCCCGTAATTTGAAAGTCAGCCTCTTCGGCAATGGAATCGACACCCACTGGTCGCAGCTTGCCGGAGGGGATCGTTTCCTCGCTGAAAACGTGGAATGGGTTTCGAGCAGATATGCTCGAGATCAGGAGCATGCTGAGCACGCAATGATCAATCTAACGATAATATGAAAAACGATAAAATAACCTCTATCACGGCGCTGTGCGGTCTGCTTGTCATGGCAAGTGTTTCCGGCGGCATCGCCCTTGCGCAGGAGGCAGAGGCACCTCTGGATTCCGGATTTCTCAATCCAACGGCTGAATACGGACCGCGGACCTGGTGGCATTGGATCAATGAAATCGTCAGCAAGGAAGGAATCACCAAGGACTTGGAAGCCATGAAAAATATTGGCTACAAGGGGGCGCACGTGGTGAATCTACCCCAGGGTGGCCCCAGTTTTCCGACCGGGGATGATGTGGTCGGGACTCCTGCCTGGATGGATAAAATGGTGCATGCAACTCAGGAATGCGAGCGCCTAGGACTCGAATTAAGCATGGGAAGCTGCGCCGGTTGGGTGTCTGGTGGCCCATGGATCACTCCCGAGTTATCCATGCAGGAAATCGTCTGGCGACATGCTTTTGTCAAAGGACCCGTGAATGGCGCCCTGTCCTTGCCTCAGCCGACGAAAAACCACGGATACTACCGCGACATTGCCGTGCTGGCCTATCCGACTCTTCCGGGCGAAGCGGAAGCGATGGCATCGCTCAAGCCAAAAATCAGCTCGGAGCTGCTAGGTATCGATTGGTCGGCGGCCATCGACGGGGATGCGGAAACCTTTGTGGAGCTGCCCGCATGGAAACCCGGCGAGAAGAGCCGCTCCGTGATTTTTGAATTTGCAGAGCCCACAACGATCCGCTCGCTCACCATGCAAATGCAGGAAGATAGCAGGAGTCAAATTACCCGCCTCCATGCCAGCAATGATGGAATAAAATGGGATGTGCTGTTTACCAATCACCGCTGGCGCAACCATTTTATGCCGGGCCGCGAGGAAATCATCGAGGGTTTTGCGGATCGATCGACACGATTTGTGAAGCTGGAATTCACATCTCCATCTCCCGGAATCGGCATGAAGTTGTATGAACTGAATTTCCAATCCGCTCGCCTCAATCAACTCCACACGAAAGCGGGCCGCCAACGCACGCAACCGCCAGTTTCCAATCCATCCACACAGGTCGTCCCACAAGAACAACTCGTGCGGATGGATCAAATCCTCGATCTAACAGATTCTTTGCAGCCGGATGGCACATTGAACTGCAATCTTCCCGCCGGGCAGTGGACGATCCTCCGCTTCGGACACACCTCCAATGGGGACGAAATCCACCCGGCATCGGAGCGCGCCGGCGGATTGGAGTCGGACAAAATGAGCGTCGCGGCACTTCGATTCCACATGGAAGAAGGCATCGTAAAACCCACCTTCGAGCGTTTGGGTCCATTGGTCGGAAAAGTGATGGTGGAGATGAACATCGATAGCTGGGAGTCGGGCTGCCAGACATGGACACAGAAATTTCCGGAAGAATTCAAGGGACGTCGCGGCTATGACCTTCGCAAGTGGCTGATCGCCCTAACTGGCCGCTTTGTCGGGAGTGTGGATGAAACCGAGCGCTTCCTCTGGGATTACCGCCGCACCATCGGCGACTTGATCGCGCATAATTTCTACGGTGCATTCCGCGACTATGCCCACGAGAGAGGTGTGAAAGTATCAGCTGAGGCTCCCGGAATCGGCATCCCCATTCAGTCCGACCAGATCCAGTTGCTAGGCATGATGGATATTCCGCAGGGTGAATTTTGGCTCGGCGGCACACCCAATTCAAAATTCCCGGATTGGCCAGGCGGCCAGGACAACACCAAGGAGGCAGCCGTTGCCGGGCACGTTTATGGCAAGAAGGTCATTTCCTGTGAGGCGTTCACCTCATTCGGACATCATGATGGATTCACCCAATACCCGTTCATTTTGAAACCGGTCGGGGATCGTCAATTCTGCAAGGGAATGAACGAGATCGTGTTTCACCGCTATGTGCACCAACCCGATAACCGCGTGCCCGGAATGGGGCTGGGCCAGTTCGGGCTCAACCTCGAACGCACCACCACATGGTGGGAGCCGGGCCGTGAATGGATCACCTATCTCCGCCGCTGCCAGTATATGTTGCGGCAAGGCCGTTTCTTTGCCGATGTATGTTATTACTACGGCGAAGATGTTCCGGGTAGCGCGTGGTATTTTGCACCGAATGCGCTGGATCCGCGTGAGAAGATGAAACCGGTCCTGCCGAAAGGTTATGACTACGATGTTTGCGACCGGACAAGCTTCGACACGATGTGGGTGGAGGATGGCAAGGTCGCGCTGCCGAGTGGCATGCGCTACTCTTACCTCGTCCTGCCGGAGCATGCGCGCTACACACCCGCCGCATTGGAAAAAGTCCATGAACTGGTGATGGCTGGCGCGACTGTCATCGGCCCCAAACCTTCACGGTCGCCGTCGCTTGCGGACCACAAGACCGCAGATGCCCGCATCCAACAGCTCGCCGGAGAGCTATGGCCACCAACGCCCGGTCCCGGCGAACGCCGCGCCGGAAAGGGACGGGTCATCACCGGAAAATCGTTTGAAATGATTCTATCCGAAGACAAGCTGCCCATCGACTTCGCATCCGGTGCAGCGGATGTCT
>JBEGOB010000121.1:0-10227 GCA_041182265.1 Verrucomicrobiota bacterium
CCAAATGGCGCCGCAGCGGTGGATCTCCATCGCCCCATGAAATCGGCTCGGACCAACTCCCGGAAATCGCTCTGAACGATCAACCGCCGCAAAATTCCGTTCCACTTGCCACACGCTCGACAACAAGCACCAACCGCAGCGTCTCGATAACCTCTGCCAAACCCGCGCCCGTCAAGGCCAAGCCGTCCTCCACCCGCTACGTCATCAAAAAGGGTGACTCACTATCTTCCATCGCCAGCCGCAACGGCTCCTCCGTCTCCGCCATCCAACGCGCCAACGGCATCAAAGGCACGCTCATCCACCCTGGCAAGGTCCTCAGCATCCCACGCCGCTGAGGCCAGCCCCCGCGCCGCCGCTCATCCTCACCCGCAGCGCGCCTTCAATGCCCCAAAGTCCCGCGGTCCGCTTGATAGCGCGCCGGGGAAATCTTGTAAAATTCCTGAAATTGCCGCGCAAAGCTCGGCGCAGACATAAACCCTAAATCCGAGGCAACTTCCTCCGGACTTTGCCCCCCAGCCAGCTTGCGCCGTGCCACAACCATCCGCTCAAGCTTCATCCAATGCTTCGGCGCAAGCCCGATATCCCTCATAAACAAGGTGTGCAAATATCGATTACTGCACCCTAACGCACTGCAAACATCCGCAACCCGATAGCCTTTCTGATAGGCGAGCCGCTCCAAACAGTGACTCGCACCCGAGAATGAATCGACTACACGCCACGTCTGATTTGACCGAATGATTCTCAAGGAAATTTTTTTCTAATAAGGAAGCGCAGAACCCCCACTCTGCTAGATTTTGAGGAGTCTGGTCAATGTACCTTTTCGGCACAAATTCAGGCAATTTACCGACAAAAATCTGTGCGCGCAGCGTCCCACAAATCCGCACGCACGCCCGTGAAATTCACTCTCGCCCGATGAATCAATCGCATCGCCAGTGACGGAAATATGAATTAGCCTGCTGCCGTGCAAACCACGGAAGCCATCGTGATCCGCCTCACCCGCCTGACCGAGACGAGCCTCATCGTCCACTGGTTCACCGCGGAGCATGGGCTTGTGAAAACCGTGGCCAAGGGTGCGCGCCGCCCGAAAAACCCGTTCGCCGGCCAGCTCGACTTATTCTTCGCCGGAGAGATCGCACTCACGCGGACCCGCCACGGAGAACTCCACACGCTGCGCGAAGTTTCCATCCGCGAGTGGCGCGAAGGACTGCGGCGGAACTACGTATCCACCCTGCTCGCCGCGTATTTTTGCCAACTGCTGGAAGCCGCCGTGGAGCCGGAACACCCGGAGCCAGAACTCCATGATCTGCTCGGCCGCGCGCTCAACCACCTGGACGCCGCACCCGCGAGCCTGCGCGCTTTACAGCACTTTGAAACGGAACTTGCGCGGCTTCTCGGCGTCTCACACCCAGCCACCCGGGCACACGATTCCCTCCGCGACGCCCTAGGAAAACTCCCCACCACCCGCTCCGAGTTGATCGAAAGACTTTCCCCGAAACAAGATTTCAGCTCGTCAGATGCTGGAAACCGCCGATAGTGATCTAAATCCCACAAATTATGGACTCACCAACCGCAACACTCATTGGCATTCTCCAAGACCGCGTGGAGTCTCTCCGCGCTGCCGGAAATTTGAACGAAGCCCTCCACGCCGCCACCGCCGCCGTGGAAAAATGTCAACAAAGCCTCGGCACCGACCTCGATAGCATCGACGCCTTCGCCTCCGCCTTGGAAATCCGCGGCGACATCCACCGCGAACTCGGGAACTACGAACTCGCCCGCGAAGACTACCGGCAAGCCATCGACCAACTCGAAGACCGCCCAGACCGCTTCGATCAGATCGGCCGCCTCCACGCCGGCCTCGGAGCTGCCCACGACGCCGTGGACCGCGCCGAGGACGCACGCCGGAATTGGCAACTCGCCATCGAGTTCTTCGAGCGCCACGAACCCCCACTCATGCTCGACATCGCCGCCATGGCGAACAATCTCGGATTCCTCGCCAAGGCCGCCGGCGACTTGGAAACCGCAGAAGCCCACTTCCTCCGCGCCCTGGAAATTCTCCACTCCCAACTCGGCCAAGAACACGAGAAAACCGCCACGGTCTCCAGCAATCTTGGCGCACTTTACCAAAGCGCCGGCTTCTTCGAACAAGCCCGGGAAATGCACATGATCGCCCTGGAAACTCGCCGCAAACTCCTCGGCGAGGAACACCCGGACACCGCGCAATCCCACAACAATCTCGCACTCGCCCTGCTCGACACCGGCGATCGCTCATGGGCACGACGCCACTTCGAGCGCGCACTCGCCGGCTTCGAAGCGCTCGGCAAGGAATACACGGAAGACTTGGAGGCCGTCGCCGCCAATTATTGCGACTTCCTCCGCAGCGAGGGCGAAGACTCGCGCGCGGACATCATCGCCGGGCGCGTCCTCGAAACCGTCGGCTCAGGACGCTAAATCAACTTGCGCAACTGCCAAAGCAGCAATGCCTTCCTTCCGACCAACGAAACCCATGGTCTCGTTGGTCGTGGCCTTGATTCCCACGCGCTCCGGCGGAATCCCCAAGGCAGCGCCGATGTTTTGCCGCATGGCATCCCGGTGCGGCAGGACTTTAGGCGCCTCCGCAATGAGCGTGGAATCCACATTGACGATGGAAAATCCACCCGCGGCCGCCAAATCCCGGCATTTTTCCAAAATCCTTAAGGAGCAGATGTCTTTGCATGCGGGATCACCCGGCGGAAAAAAATGCCCGATGTCCGGCTCACCCATCGCCCCCAAAATCGCATCGGCGATGGCATGGCACAGCACATCCGCGTCCGAGTGCCCCGCCAAGCCATGGCTGTGCGGAATCGTCACCCCACCCAGCACCAGCGGACGCCCCTCCGCAAACTGGTGCACATCATAGCCAATACCCGTCATATCTGTGATCGGTGCGCCGGAGGAAATTTCCCTCAAATCCGCACACAGTTTGGATTAAAGGATCTCTTGCACGGGGATTTTACCATTGCTGGCAACGATGGACCAAGCATCGGCGTAACCCGAAACTTCCGTCAATTCCACCGAACCACCCGCCGCCTCGACCAACAATTTCCCCGCGGCAATGTCCCACAAGGAAATGCGCGACTCAATGTAAGCGTCGAGCCGACCGCATGCGATGTAGGCCATGCCAAGCGCGGCGGATCCCATCATCCGCATCTTACGCGCACGCAACGAGGCGCGCTGGAAGCGCTCCATCCCCGTCCGCAGCGCAGCGTCGTCCTTGCCACAGCCCACAAACAAGATGCTTTCCGCCAAGTCCGTCCGCTTGCTCGTCTGGATCGGCTGCCCATTGAGCTGCGGCACTCCACCTTTCTCGACCGTCCACGTCTCGCCAACCATCGGGTCATGGATCACGCCCACCACGATTTCCTCCCCCACACGCAGGGCGATCGATACGCAAAAATGCGGAATCCCATAGTAATAATTCACCGTCCCGTCGATGGGATCAACGATCCAATGCCGGTCCGAGGCCTGGTTCCCCGCAATCCCCTCCTCGCCGTAAAGCGCGTCTCCCGGGCGGGCATCGAGCAGAATCCGCGTGATCAAATCTTGGGATTCTTTGTCGAGCGCCAGCTTGATGTCATGCGCGGAGCTTTCATCCACAACGGCATCGGTGCCAAAGTGTTTGCGAAGGAGCTTTCCCGCCTCAAGGGCGGCGTGAGTGGCAAGGGCGAGGTCGGTCATGGAGCTGTGTTTATTTTTGTAATTTTTTCGAAATGAAGCTGTTGTATCGCCGCAACCAATTGGTGCGCTAAGTCGTGCTTGCTGGCTGGCGGCAGGGCTTCCGTGTGCGCCGGATAGACAAGGAGAACCTCGTTGACGTCCGAATCGAAGCCGATGCCCGGCTGGGAAACATCGTTGGCGATGACGAGATCACAGGCTTTGCGATGCAGTTTTTCACGCGCGCTTGCCTCGAGATGCTCGGTTTCCGCCGCAAATCCGACGAGAGTCCCGCCGAAGCCGAATTCACGCCGCGCGGACCCCAAAATGTCCGCCGTGCGGACGAGCTCGAGCGTGAGCGTGTCTCCAGATTTCTTGATTTTCTGCTGCGGAACCTGTGCTGGAGTGTAATCCGCGACCGCCGCGGCGAAGATCGCAATCTCCATGCGCCCGATGTAACGGGAAACGGCGTCGTACATTTCCGCCGCCGTCTCCACCTGCAAAAAATCCAAACCCGCGGGCACGTCCAGCGCAGTCGGGCCGGAAATCAGCAGCACGGAATGCCCCTCATGAACGAGCGCATCCGCCAAGGCATAGCCCATCTTCCCGGACGAGCGATTCGTCAGGAAACGCACCGGATCGATCGGTTCACGAGTCGGGCCAGCGGTGACAAGGACTTTCACGCCGGGAAGGTGAGCAATCCGGCGTGCCTCGGCAAGTGCGGATGATCAATCTTGCTTGGCAGGCGCGGCAGGTGCCGGTGCGGCGGCAGGTGCGGCGTCGCCCGATTTTCCAGATTTCAGGTTATCGAGCTCTTTTTTCGCCGCAGCCATCTGCTTGTCATCCAAAGTGGAGGAAATTTCCGTGATCATTTTGCGCGCTTCCTTCTCGCCGCGCTCATCGGCCAGCGTCGCAAGCGCCCACGCTTTGAGTGGATCCGGCTTGGTGCCGATGCCATCGCGGATGAGACGCGCGAGCGCCAAAGTCGCAGGCCCGTGACCTTGGTTGGCGGCGAGCGAGTAAAGCTGGCCAGCGTTTTCGATATTCTGAGTCACGCCCGCGCCGCGCTCATACAGCGTGGCGAGGTTATTCTGCGCCTGCGCGTAGCCGTTTTGGGCAGCGCGAGTGAGCCAAGCCGTGCCAGCCGCGGAGTCCGCCACTGCGAGCTTGCCGGAGATATACAAGAGCCCGAGCTCGTTTTGCGCTTCGACTAAATTTCCATTCGCCGCGGCGAGCAAGTGGCCGTAACCCGCCAACAAATCCGGAGTCTCCCCGGACAGCGCCTTGACGGCGAGGCGGAAACTCGCAATCGGATTCCCAGCTTCCGCTGCTTTTTTCAGCAGGGCGAAACCACGCGCCTCGTCTTTCTCAACGCCCTTGCCCTCGATGTAGAAATCCGCCGTGCGCAGCGTGCAGTCCATTTGCTCGACATCTTTGCCCCGCTCATACTCCGCGAGCGCGGCTTTCAGGTCCTTTTTGACGTTTTCCTCGAAGTCTCCCAACGCGAGATACGCGCTGTATTCTTTGGCCTCGATCGCCTTTTTCAGCCATTCCCGGCCTTTTTTCTCATCGCGCAAGGCTTCCTCGCCACTCAGCAAGCGCGATCCCAGCGCCGCCATCGCCCCGGCATCGCCGAAACCAGCCGCCTTTGCGTAGTTGGCGTGTGCCTCCTTGGCGTCCTTCAATTTAGGAAAACCAAATTGACCTTCATAAAAACGCGCAATCAACAGCAATGACGGGATATCCCCCGCATCCGCCGCGCGCTTCCACCAGAAAACCGCCTTATCCGGGTCAGGTGCCGGTGTGAGACGCCCGCGCAAATACGCTTCGCCCAAAATCCGGGCCGCCACAGCAGGATCGTCCTTCGCCGCAGTTTCCAAGGCTTCGCGCGCTTGATCCCGCTCGTCCTCTTTCTCCGAACCCAGCAAAATGAACGACATCCGGTAAACCGCATCCTTGTGCTTCAGCGCTGCTGCCTTGCGATAGAACTCAAGCGCCTTATCCTTAGACGCTTCTGCGCCTTGGCCGGACTCGTGCGCAAATCCCATCAAATACAAAGCCTCGGCATTTCCCGCCTCAGCCAAAGGTGCCGCAAGCTCGACAGCCTTCGCGTGACGTCCCGCTTGAAAGGCATCCATCGCTTCTTTTGCAGGCCCTTCCACCGCGGTCGGCACTGCGGCGGAACTGTCTGACGGCAAGGAAACCGCCGCATGAAGTGAACAAGTCAGGGCGGAAAATAGAAAAACCCGAGTGAGTGGACGGAATCGCATTCCGAAAACTACGTAAGAGCCGCCGGAAAATGCAAGCCCGATGAAATCACCTCATCCCAGACTCTCCCAACGGGCACGCAGCTCATCAATGCACTGCCCGAGTAGCGCCTCGTCCAGATGGTGCACATCCACGCCCTGTCCCACATCCTGCAGCAAGAGCACGGTGAGTTCTCCGCCCAAATGCTCGCGAAATTCATCCAAGCCCTCGATCACACGCCGCCGCCCCGCCTCATCGAGCCAATCGAGCGCTGGGTGATACGCGCCCAACTTCAAAACATCCAAAACCCGGAAAATCCGCTCCGCCACGGAAAAATCCATCAAGCCCGCACGCGCCGAATACAGCGTGTCCAAGGCAAGACCCACCGCCACCGCCGGCGCATGAAAAAGCTGATACGACGTCATCGCCTCCAACTTATGCGCCGCCCAGTGCCCGAAATCCAAAGGCCGGCTCGACCCCGCCTCAAACGGGTCTCCACCGGACGCAATATGCTCGGCATGCAACAAGGCGGACTTTTCCACACACGCCTCCAAGGCCGCCGGCTCCAACTCGGACAAGGCATCGCAATTTTCCTCAATCCATTCAAAAAACTCACGATCCCGCACCAACGCGACTTTCACCGCCTCAATCAGCCCCGCACGCCGCGTCGGCTCAGACTGGGTGTGGAGAAAATTGAAATCATTGATCACCGCATACGGCACGGCGAAGGAGCCCACCCAGTTTTTCTTCCCAAACGCATTGATCGCGCATTTCACGCCCACCCCGCTGTCATCCTGAGACAAAGTCGTCGTCGGAAAACGGATCAAACGCACACCACGATGCGCCGTGGCCGCAGCATAGCCCACAGCATCCAAAAATGCACCTCCACCGATGACCAAGGCGTAGGAATGACGGTCCAAATGCGCGGCATCGATCGCGGCCCAAATCTGCCTGACCAAGTGATCATCCGCCTTTGCCGCCTCACCGCCCGGGAAAATCGACGTTCCCAAAAAACCCAAGTCCAGCTCCGCGAAATACCCTTGAATGGCATCGACGAGGCCCGGCCAAGCCAAAGCCACCGCCTCCTCAAGAAAAACCATCGCACGCCGCCCACCATTTTCCGCGAGAATCTCCGCCAACGCTTGATTCTCACATGCAAACGCATCTCGTGTGAAAACAACGCGGTGCTTGAAGGTGACGGGAATTTGAAAATCGTGGCGAGACATCAGTGCGCGAGAGCAGTAGCCCGCTATACGCTTGCATGCCAAGGATTCTTGCCTCCAATTCTCACCATGCCTCCCGTGAAAACACTTTTTGAAAGCCGCTGGCTCGGACTCTACCGCATCGGCGACTGGGATTTTGCCCGCCGCCCGAACTCAGAAGCCTGCGTCGGCATCCTCGCCATCACCCCGGCGCAGGAAATTGTCCTCGTCGAGCAATTCCGCGTGCCCGTCCAACGCACCGTCATCGAGATCCCCGCCGGCCTCGTCGGCGACGAGGCGGAACACGTCGGCGAATCACTCGCCTCAACCGCTCGCCGCGAATTGCTCGAAGAAACCGGATACACCGCCGGCAGCATGACTCAACTCATCGCCAGCCCGACCTCCGCCGGCATGACCTCGGAAACCACCCACTTCTTCCACGCCAAGGACATCGTCCGCGCTGCCGACGGCGGCGGCGTAGGGGGCGAAAATATCACCGTCCACCACGTCCCAATCTCAGAACTCCGGACATGGCTCGCCGCACAAGAAGCCGCCGGAAAAGCCGTCGATTTCAAAATCCACGCCGCGCTCTGGCTTGCAGGCATCTGCGGATAATCCTCGCTCACCCTCCGGTAAATTTCCCACCACGCGCACCATTCTGCTCGTGACTCACCCGCCCGGCCTCAGTAAATCCGCCGCGTGCCCGACTCCGCATCATCCATCCAACACCGCTTCGGCGGCATCGCTCGGCTCTACGGCCAAGACGGACTGGACCGTTTCCTCAAGGCTCGCGTCGCCGTGATCGGCGTCGGCGGCGTCGGCTCATGGGCCGTGGAATCCCTCGCCAGATCCGGCATCGGCCACATCACACTCGTCGATCTGGACGAAATCTGCGTCACCAACGTAAATCGCCAACTCCACGCCATGGATGGCCAAATCGGCCGCCAAAAAACCGAAGCCATGGCCGAGCGCGCACTCGCCATCCACCCAACTTGCCAAATCAAGATCGTCCCCCGCTTCTTTAACGAAAAATCCGCCACCGAAATCCTCGACGCCGGCTTCGACGCCGTCATCGACGCCATCGACTACGCGCGCCACAAATCCCTGCTCGTCGCAGAATGCCACCGCAGGAAAATCTACGCCGTCACCTGTGGCGGCGCTGGCGGTCGGCGCGATCCCACACGCATCCGCGTGACGGACCTGGCCTACAGCGGCATGGACCCACTCCTCCTCCAACTCCGCCGCGGCCTGCGCAACGACTACGGATTCCCGAAAACCCCGCGCAACCAAGATCCTGTCCTCTTCGGCATCGACGCCGTCTATTCGGACGAGGCCCCGTATTACTCAAGCTGCGACGGCACCGTCTCGAAAAACAAACCGGACGAGATTTCGCTGCGCCTAAATTGCGCATCCGGCTTTGGCAGCGCCACCCACCTCATCGCAAGCTTCGGCCTCATCGCCGCTGGCCGCGTTCTTGAGAACATCGCCTCACGCGAAGCCTCCGTCTAAACACGAAAAAAGCGACCCGAAGGTCGCTCTTCTCAAAAATCATAAACTCGGAATCTAATCCGGTGCTGAAGTGTCAACAAATCAGCGAATCACCGAATCACAGACCCTTCTTCGAGAGGCGTGTGCCAGCGGTCGCGCCTTGGCGAGCCTTGAACTTCGGGTTCGACTTGCAAATGACGTAAACCGTTCCTTTGCGCTTCACAACTTGGCAATCAGCATGACGGCGTTTGGCGGAGGCGAGGGATGAGAGAACTTTCATGGCTTAAATTGGTTGAAAAATGAAAAGTGGCGCTGACCACCGGGGCGCGAAAGCTAGCCACCCACCCTCCGGTGTAAAGCCATTTTTGGTCGTTTTTTCAAAATTTCCCCGCGCAACTCACCCGCCCACGGTGAAAAATGATTAAGATTTCCTTACTTTTGGCTTTGAGTGCCGATTTCTTCACGCTAAGAGCGACGCATGAAAACGATTTGCCTCATCGTGGCCGTCCTCGCCCTGAATTCCTGCAACACCTTGATCGGCGTCGGCCGTGACACCAAAGAAGGCTTCATCTGGTCGAAAAACAAAATTCAAGGAAACTCCGGCTACAGCGACGCCTACGACGCGCCAGTTTACTGAAGTTTTCAGAAAATCGGGCCCCTCTCCCGAGGCGACGCGCGCCCCGGATGAAAGATTCGGGTTTCCCTAAGCGCGGCAGTCTGCTTTCCTTAAGCTGTGACCTTGGCCAGCAAAATCACCATCGCCCGGATCTGCCTCGTTCCGGTTTACGCGATCTTGGCCATTGCTTACGGTCGCAGCGTCGCAAACGGCGCACCCATTGAGCCACTTCGCGGCTGGGCGCTTGGTGTTTTCATCGCCGCAGCCTCCTCGGACGGCATCGACGGCTGGATCGCCCGCCGTTTCGACCAATGTTCGGAATTTGGTGCCTTCATCGACCCCATCGCGGACAAGGCCTTGCTTCTCACCGGCGTGCTCACTCTCAGTTTTGTGGACTGGGGCGCGCCCGGTTGGCGCTTGCCCCTGTGGTTCACCGCCATCGTCGTCGCCCGCGACTGCATCATTCTCGGCGGCATCAAAATTCTCTACCGCCACCACCGCAGCGTCAAAATCATCCCTCACTGGACGGGAAAAGCCTGCACTGTCACCCAAATGTTCGCCCTTGGCTGGGTGATGCTGCGTTTCACCGAGATTTCACCCGTTTATCCCTGCGCTCTTGCCGGAATTTTCACCATCGCCTCGGGCATCGCTTACATTCGCCCAGGGCAGAAAATTCTGCGCGGCGAGGAAGAATCAACCCACACATGAAAAAGCCCGGCCACTCAACTCAGTGGCCGGGCTTTTTCACTCAGGGGGGAAATCCTCGATTTAACGACGGCGGCGGAGAATTCTCATCACTCCGACAGCACCAAACAGCACCGCGAGATCGGGTTCTGGAGCCGCAGCGACCTGCGCCGCCGCCGCTCCAGATTCACCAACTTCAACAGCATCAACCCGGGACAAGGAATCTGCTGCACCACTTTGCGAAACGCCAAACGCAAACGCAGCAACAACAAGGAGGGGGAATTTCATTCGCATCATATC
>JBEGOB010000122.1:0-11948 GCA_041182265.1 Verrucomicrobiota bacterium
ACCGGCTGCTCGTCCTTGTCGGGCATGCGCACGACCCATGGATCGCTCGCGGGCTCGGTCACCGCGATCACAGCGCCTTGCGTGACGGCCTTTCCGCCGTTGCTCAAGGTCGCCGTCACACTGAGTTTCCCGCTATTCTGCGCGCGTGTTAGAATCATTTTTCCCGGCACCGTTTCCTTGATCACCGCCATCCCGGAAATCTTCCAATCGATCTTCACATCTCCCGCTCCTTTCGCCTGAATCGCGGCGAGATTTGTCAACTGCGGCACCACTGCAATCGTCGAGCGACCATCCCACGCGGATGGGGATTTCAGCGTGAATACCGGTTCCGGGATGTCTTCGTTGATCTTGATGGGAATCTCCCTCGTCTTCACCTCGTTCGGATAGACAGCCTTGAAAACGAGCGTCGCCGACTCGTCGCCGGTCACCCGGCCCGCATCCAGGGTGAATGCGAAGCGGTCGGTCGCTACGACCGATTCGCCGCCATCGCGCTTGAGGATCCAATAGATCTTCTGCGCGCCGCCGGCCTTCGCGGTGAAGGTCACGCTCTTTCCTTCCGGCACGGTCGCCGCCGCGGGCGAAACCGCGAATGCATCGCCCTGCTGCACGAGCGGACCGACCAGGGTTTGCATGGGCTTCTGGTTCTCGTATTGCAGCTTCACCCAGTCGGCTGAGCGCACGACTTTGGAAATCCGAACCTCGTCGATGTCGCCGACGAAGTTATAATTGTTATACCAGCCGCCGATCCACAGCCGCGAGGTCGCGGGCATGTCGAGCACCGGCGTCGAGGTGCCGTCGAGCACGCCGTTCACATAGACACGCGAGTCCTTGTCCGAGTAGGTGTGCACGACATGATACCACTGGTTGGTCGCCAGCGGGGTATTCGCCTCGACATCGGCGAAGTAACACTGGATCGCCATGCGCGGCGGGCTGAGAAAGTTGAACATCACCTTGCTGGGCCGCTTTTCCTCACCCCATGCCAGCACCGTGCCATTCGTCTGCCCGGCGCGAAACCACGCCTCAGTCGTCATCGGCCCCGTGCCCGTGGGATAGGTCGTAATCTTGTCTCCACCGAAGATCCCTTGTTTACCAGCGAGATGCCGCGCCTGCCCGATGACCCCCTGCGACGACGTGGTCCCCTGGTCCTTCGTATCGGTCCCGCCCGCGTCGTCCACCACCGGATCAGTCATGTGCCACACGCTCGCGTAGCCGTTCGATTCGTTGAACACCGCCTTCGGGTTCGACTCGCTGGCGGCGTCCGCCATGCCCCAATGGACCCGGATCGCTTGACGCGCGTTGCCCTGGATCGTCGGCAAGCGCACCCAGATGCTGGCGATCCCGGCGGATGGTTCCCATTGTTCGACCTGATAGGCGAGCGGCTTGCCGGTGGCACTCGAGAAACGCAGATCCTCGCCCTGCGGTTTCGCCTGGCTGAAAGGAAACGAATCCTTGTGCAGGCGCAGCAGTATGGGAAATCCGTCCACCGATGCCGAACTCTGCAGATTCGCACCTTCAAGTGTGGTGAGCAAGTGGACCGATCCGGAATACCGCCAGCCTGAATACTGGGCAAAGGAACTTGCTAGGAAAGCCATAAACACCGCAGTGCCCGTAATGAAATGTTTCGTCAGATGATTCACGAGTCGTGCATGCATTTGTGTCTTGAAGATAGATGGTAAATGACACTGAATTTTCTATTTGGATCGCTATCTCGATAGATCGACATGCGGATTGGGTGCTGCACGAAGATTTATTTTAGCCGGAATTTCAATTTCTTCAGTCATGCAGCATCGAATCTCCACAACGTGAACTTTCGAAGGATATGCCAAGACAAAACGGAAAATAAATGGCTAAAATTAGCCATTTACGCAAATTGCTTCGATTCGTGGATAGTTCATTTCAGAGTGGTCCCGAAGAGATTTTTAAGAGTGCCACTAATTTCTAAAAAATGATTTTCACTGATCACTTATTGTTGGCATGCGATCTTCGACCTCAATGGCGGAGTGGCTCAGGGCGAAAAGTTTGAAGAGCGACTCGATGCTGGGAAACACGTTGCGATGGCGACTGCTCTTGCGAAATGAGCTATTGAGAGATTCGATCGCATGGGTGGTGTGGATGATTTTTCTAATCTCTCGGGAGAAGTGAAAGAAGGGCGGAAGCGCGTGGCAATGCGCCGCCCAACTCCTACCGATAGCGGGGTGATTGGCGTCGTGCTTGGCGCAGAAGGCTTCCAGGGTAATCCTCCCGGCTTCCTCAGTGGACGCGCTGCAAATAAGTTTTGAG
The DNA here is from genome assembly GCA_041182265.1 of Verrucomicrobiota bacterium. Lineage (GTDB taxonomy): Bacteria > Verrucomicrobiota > Verrucomicrobiia > Verrucomicrobiales > Akkermansiaceae > Luteolibacter. Next base: position 2,281 of record JBEGOB010000122.1, read on the forward strand.
GTCCACAGAGATCCGTTTGCGGTCTTTCCATTTGACGTATTTAAGGCTACTGCGCAGGTGGTGGAAAATGCAGCGCTGGACTCGGCATTTGGGATCGATCGCTTCCAGTGCTTGACCCAAATCTGCTAGGCCGTCCACGCAGCAGATGAAGATGTCTTTGAGTCCCCGGTTCTTAAGCTCAGTGGCGACTCCAAGCCAAAAGCGTGCGCCTTCGTTTTCGCTCGACCACATGCCAAGCACCTCCTTTTTTTCCTGACGGTATCGGCTTCGAACCAACCCCGCTTATCGAAAGCTTACAGGCCGCAAAGCTGCTCGCTGAACTTCCAAATCCCGAAGATAACGGACTTTTCCGCCTCGGAGTGGTTCGCCTTGGAACCTCGTCTTCTCGCCATTTTCTCATGATCGACGGCTAGCCCGCGAGAGCGCAGGGTGTGACAGAAGATGTAATTTCGGGGTTCAAAAGTTATGCATCACCTGCGGCAGCAAGTCAGACCGTAACGAGATGCGGACCGATAGGAAAGCCTCCTTGGATCGTGCCATCAAAAATCCATCGAGCCGTTCGGATTCCAGGTGTTTCCGCAGCATCTCATTGGCAAGTGAGCCGGCCGGATCCTGAATGCCCGCCACAACGTCGGCCAACAATCCGCACAAGTGTATGAGTTCAAGTTCGCCAATGCGAACGCCCGCTCCACGTTTCAGGACGCTGCGCGAAATTCAGGGAAACTTTTCTCCACCGCAGCTAGAAATAAAGAGTCGAGCAAAATTAACGTCGCATTCGTGTAAGCTTCCGGCATATAGGCACCCACCAACCCGCCCGACAGGAAAAAGCCCATGTCGTCATCATCTAGGTAAATCTGCGAACACACCCCACGGGATACAGTTCAACCTTGCATGTTCGCTATTCGTCGTCGATGTTATACAATAGTATCCAGCTCATTTCCCGTTGATATTATACCATAGCATCCGAATCAATTCCCCATTGATGTTGTATAATAGCATCCGGATCAAAATTCCGTTATGAAAACTTCGTCGCATCTATCCGCCATTTTCGCCATGACCGCGTGCTTCAGTCCAGTCGGCATTGTTCATGCCGCCACGCCTGACCGCAGCGTCCTGCCGATCACAGAACCACTCCGGGAAACCACCAGCACGCTCGATGTCCGCAAGGCCACTCCACCGCCCCGTTTCGAGGTCAAAGCCCCTGAAGGAGCGCCCAACGTCCTGCTCGTGCTGCTAGACGACCTCGGCTTCGCAGGCACAAGCGCCTTTGGTGGCCCAATCGCCACGCCCAACTTCGACCGCCTTGCGGCCGGCGGCCTAAAATACAACAACTTCCATACCACCGCCGTCTGCTCGCCCACCCGTAGCGCGCTGAAAAGCGGCCGCAACCACCATGTGAACAACATGGGGGCCATCATCGAAACCGGCACCCAGTTCCCCGGCAACACAGGCCAAATCCCCAACGAAGTCGCACCGCTCGCGGAAATGCTCCGGCTCAATGGTTTCGCCACCGCCGCCTTCGGCAAATGGCACGAAACCGCCGCATGGGAGGCCAGCACCGCAGGGGCTTTCGACCGCTGGCCGACCCGTCAGGGCTTCGACAAGTTCTTCGGCTTCCTCGGCGGCGAGACCAACCACTGGGCACCCTTTATCTACGATGGCACTCACGTGGTCGAACTGCCGGAAGACCCGAATTACCATTTCCTAACCGATATGACCGATCAGACGGTTGCCTGGCTGCGCTATCAGAAAGCCCTAACCCCAGACAAACCGTTCTTCATCTACTACGCCCCCGGCGCCGTGCACGCGCCGCACCACGTGCCCGCCGATTGGATCGCCAAGTGGAAAGGCAAATTCGACAGCGGCTGGGATTCCATGCGCGAGCAAATCCTCGCCCGCCAGATCGAACTCGGCGTCGTCCCGAAAGGCACCAAACTCGCCCCCAAACCCGACGCCATCCCCGACTGGAGCACTCTCAGCGCCGACGAAAAAAGACTCTTCACGCGCCAGGCGGAAACCTTCGCCGCCTTCCTCGACATGACCGACCATTCGGTCGGACGTGTCATCGACGCCATCGAAACCACCGGCCAACTCGATAACACCCTCGTCATCCTCGTTTACGGCGACAACGGCACCAGTGCCGAAGGCGGGCGCGACGGCATGTTCAGCGAGATGACCTACTTCAACGGAGTCAAGGAAACCGTGCCGGACATGCTCAAGTTCGTCGATAAATGGGGCGGCCCGGAAACCTATCCGCACATGTCCGCAGGCTGGGCCGTGATGCTGGACACGCCCTACACCTGGACCAAGCAAGTCGCCTCCGACCACGGTGGCACCAAGGTCGGCATGGCTATTCAATGGCCCAAGGGAATCACGGCCAAGGGCGAGCTGCGCACCCAGTTCCATCACGTCATCGACGTCGCACCCACCATCCTCGCCGCGGCCAAGCTGCCCGAACCCACCACCGTCAACGGCGTGAAGCAGCGCCCGATGGACGGCGTCAGCATGGCATACAGCTTCGAGGACGCCGCCGCCAAGGGCACGCGCACCACCCAGTATTTCGAAATGTTCGGCAACCGCGCGATCTATCACGAAGGCTGGTTCGCCCGCGTCATCCATAAGGCGCCTTGGGAGGCTAAACCCCGCCGCGCGCTCGATGACGACTCAGCTTGGGAACTCTTCGACACCACCAAGGATTTCGCCCTCACCAACAACCTCGCCGCCGAGCAACCGGAAAAACTCGCCGAATTGAAGAAACTCTTCCTCGCCGAAGCCTCGAAAAACTTCGCGCTGCCCATCGACGACCGCGTCTTCGAGCGCATCAACGCTGAACTCGTCGGTCGCCCCGACCTCATGGCCGGCCGCACGTCCCTAACTCTCGCAGAAGGCATGCACGGCATGTCCGAAAACGTCTTCCTCAACATCAAGAACAAGTCGAAGACCGTCACCGCCGAGATCGAAGTGGCCGAGGGCACCATTGCCAACGGCACGCTCATCGCCCAAGGCGGACGCTTCGGCGGCTGGTCGCTTTATGTGAAGGACGGCGTCCCAGGCTATCACTACAATTTCCTCGGACTTAAACAATTCGCGGTCGTCAGCACGGAAAAACTTCCCACCGGAAAATCCACCGTCCGTTTCGAGTTCGCCTACGACGGCGGCGGCCTTGGTAAGGGCGGCACCGGCACCCTCTTCATCAACGATCAAAAAGTCGGCGAAGGCCGCATCGAGCGCACCCAGCCGATGATCTTCTCCGCCGATGAAACCGCGGATGTCGGCATCGACCTCGCCACCCCCGTCGTCGAGGCCATCGGTGCCGAGCGGAAATCCAAATTCAACGGCCGCATCCCATCCATCACCGTGAAGGTGAAATGAATCGATCGCCGGACCTCTGCGCAAAAAATCTGCCCCATCAAACCACCACCAAAACAAACACGATGAAAACCACTCAGTCGGTCTGCGCGGTCGCCGCCCTTCTGATGGCGGCGATGGCGCCCACCCAAGCCCTAACCACCACCGCTGCGGAACTCGCAGTGCTTTGCGACGGCGACGGTGCCATCATCATGCCCGACGAGTTCTTCAACATGGACGACAAGACCGGTCCGGACATGAATAATCCTAAAAACTAACCAAATTTTAGCATGAATCATCTTTCTCATATCCTCGCGGCATTCATCACCGCATTTACCGCCACGATGCAGCCCTGCGCCGCCCGAGCCGATGCGCCAGCCGTAGAAGAAGTGAAGGTGATCGCGGAACAAGCCTATATCTACGGGCTGCCGCTCGTCATGGCCTACACGGCCAGTTACGAATTCTGGTTGGACAAATCATCGTCGCAATACAAGAGCCCGATGGGTGTGTTGGTGCACAGCCGCCGGGTTTTCACTCATGAGGACACGGCGGTCATCGTGCCGAACAGCGACACGCCTTACTCTTTTGTCTGCCTCGACCTGCGCGCCGAGCCCTATGTGGTATCCGTGCCAGCCGTCGAAAAGGAACGCTACTATTCGATCCAGTTCGTCGATTGGAACACATTCAACTACGGCTACGTCGGCAGTCGTGCTACGGGAAATGAAAGCGGTGATTACCTCGTCGTTGGCCCGGACTGGAAGGGCGAACTTCCCGCTGGAATTAAAGGTGTGCTGCGCGCGACCTCGCAGTTCAGCCTCGCGATTTTCCGCACCCAACTTTTCGGCCCGGACGACATGCCGAACGTCGCCAAAGTGCAGGACGGCTATCAGGTAATACCGCTCTCCGCGTTTCTCAAACAACCCGCGCCGCCCGCCGCGCCGAACCTTGATTTCCCCAAGAGCAATGCCCAGCTCGCCAAGACAAACTTCTTCGATCTGCTGGAATTCGTCCTGCAGGTGTCCCCACCCGGTCCCGAGGAAACGGAAATCCGCACCAAGCTCGCCAGCATCGGCCTCGGCTCCGGCAAGAAATTTGACTTCAAAAATCTCCCGCCCACCCACAAGGCGGCCGCCGCCGAAGGCGTGAAAGCAGGCATGGCGAAAGTGCAGGAGCGCACCACCACGATCGGAACCCGCGTCAACGGTTGGCAGGTCGGCTCCGTGTTCGGCAACCGCGATTTTTACAAAGGCGACTGGCTGCTCCGCGCCGCCGCCGCCCAAGCAGGCATCTTTGGCAACAACGCCGAGGAAGCCGTCTATCCGATGACCCGCTGGCTGCCCGATGGTGAAATCATCGACACCGGAAAGCACAATTACACCCTCACTTTCCCCGCCGGTCAGCTCCCTCCCGCCAAGTCGTTCTGGTCGGTCACGATGTATGATGGCCAGAGCCAACTCCTCATCAAAAACTCCATTAACCGCTATCTTATCAACTCGCCGATGCTGCCCAGCATGAAAAAGAACCCAGACGGATCGCTGACGATCCACATCCAGAAAGTCAGCCCCGGCGCGGATCAGGAAAGCAACTGGCTGCCTGCGCCCAACGGCCCTGTCTATCTGGTCATGCGCCTCTACTGGCCTGAAACAGAGGCTCCTTCCATCCTGCCGCCCGGCAAAGGCACCTGGGCTCCACCCGCTATCCAAATCTCCAAATCATTCTAACAGGCATGAAATTAAAACTAACCTTGTTGACGATTGCGATGTCCTCACCAGTCCTCGTTGCCCAAGAAGCGGATCTCGCGAAAAAACTCGCCAACCCGATCTCCGACCTCATCAGCGTACCGATTCAAAGCAACTATGATTTCGGCATCGGCTCCGGTGACGGCACCAAGTGGACGACTAACATCCAGCCGGTCATTCCCTTTGCCATCAGCGATGACTGGAACCTCATCTCCCGCACCATTCTGCCCGTCGTCGATCAAGAAGGCCTCGCCGCAGCAGGCGATTCGCTCGATGAGTTTGGCCTTGGTGATACGCTGCAAAGCTTCTTCTTCTCGCCCAAGGAAAGCTCACCTATCTGGGGTGTTGGCCCGGTGTTTCTCATTCCCACCGCCACCGACTCAATCCTCGGCACCGAGAAATTTGGCCTCGGCCCAACAGCCGTCGTTCTCAAACAGGACGGCCCATGGACCTATGGCGCGCTCGCTAACCACATCTGGGACGTCGCGGGCGACAGCAAGCGCGATGACGTCAACGCCACCTTCCTCCAGCCGTTCCTAGCTTACATCCTACCCACCAAAACCACGCTCACCCTCAACACTGAGACCACCTACGACTGGCAGAATGAGGAGTGGACCGTGCCGCTCAATTTCATCGTCAGTCAAATGTTAAAAATCGGCGACCAGCCCATGCAAGCCTTCGTCGGTTCCCGCTATTATCCTGAAAAACCCGACAATGGACCCGAGTGGGGAATCCGTTTCGGCCTCACCTTTCTGTTCCCGAAATAGAACAAGCGACTCAAATCCCGGTTCTCGCCATAGATCTATGAAAACAATTGTTCCTGGCATCACCGCACTGCTGTCGCTTGCGGCAAGCATGTGCATCACCTCGCTCGGTTATGCCGCCGACGAAACAGCTCCACCCGCCGATCCCGGCTGGCCTCGCGAGCATGTCTCTGAAAACAAAAAACTCACCGTCTATCAGCCGCAGGTCGATGAATGGAAAGACTACACCACCTTGCATTTCCGCTGCGCCATCGAGGTCGAGGGCGTGCTCAAAGAACCCACCTTCGGCGTTGCCGAGATCGAGGCAAAGACTCTCGTCGATCAGGAAACCCGCATCGTGAAACTTTTCACCACGAAGCGTGACTACCGCTTCGCCGGTGTCTCAGGTGATGACGAGAAAGCCTTGCTCAAGGCGATGGATGTGCTCAGCCCGCCCGAGCGTCTCATCACCGTCTCGCTCGACCGCGTGCTCACCTACCTCGATGCCGAATCCGCCGCTGTCCAGAAGCAGGTGGATGTGAATCTCAACCCGCCGAAAATCTTCTACAGCGAGAAACCCGCCGTGTTGGTGATCTTTCTCGGCGAGCCTCAATTTCAACCGGTCGTCGCCGACGAACCGGATCTCATGTTCGCACTCAACACCAACTGGGACGTCTTCTACGAACCCTCCAGCAAGCGCTATTACCTCCTTAACGAAGACCACTGGCTCACCTCCACCTCCGCCGAAGGCCCCTGGTCCGTGGCCACCGAGTTGCCCGCAAGACTGAACAAGCTGCCAGCCGATGACAACTGGGCGGAAGTCCGCAAACACGTCCCCGCCAAGAAATCCGAAATCGCCGAGCATGTCTTCGCCAGTAAGGAGCCTGCCGAACTCGTGCTCACCAACGGCAAACCCGAATACAAACCGATCCCACAAACCAAACTGCTCGAAGTCACCAACACCGAAAGCCTCCTACTGCTAGATTCCTCCGGTGGAAAATTTTACTATCAGGCTGCCGGACGTTGGTTCCGCTCGCCAAAACTCGACGGCCCGTGGAGCGCCGCCAGCACGGATCTGCCGGAGGATTTTACAAAAATCCCCGACGACCACCCGCTCTCCTTCGTCAAGGCCACCGTTCCCGGCACCGATGAGGCGGCGGACGCTGTGCTGTTAGCTTCTGTGCCGCAATCGACCTTCGTCGATGCCACCCAAGCGCCAACTCTCGAAGTGACCTACAAGGGCGAACCGAATTTCAAACCCATCCCCGGCACCACCGTGAAATACGCGGTGAACTCGCCCGATTCGGTGTTTCTCGTCGGTGACAACTACCACTGCTGCGACCAAGGTGTCTGGTTCTCCGCCAAATCCGCCGTCGGTCCTTGGACATGGGCCACTTCCGTGCCGGATGCAATCTACACCATCCCCCCGACAAGTCCGGCGCACAACGTCACCTATGTCACCGTCCAGGAAACCAAACCGGACACCATCGTTTACACTCAAACCGCAGGCTACAGCGGCGAATACGTCGCCGCCAACGGTGTGCTCATGTTCGGGGCCGGAATCATCGTCGGCGCGCTGCTCAACGATTACCACGACCACCACTGCTACCCCGCCGCCGCCTGGTATTCCTACGGCTGCGCTGCGCGCTATCACTACGGCTATGGAGGTTATTACGGATCCGCTGGCCGCGTTTACGGCCCCTACGGTGGAGCTGGATACGTCGCTGCCTACAATCCCGCCACCGGCATCTACTCACGCGGTGCTTATGCCTACGGACCCTACGGTAGCGCCGGATACCGCGCCGCCTACAACCCCTACACCAGCACCTACGCCGCCAAAGGCTACCGCGCCACTCCCTACGGCACCGCTACTGCAGGCCGCACCTACAATCCTTACACTGGAGCACGCGCCGCCGGAGGCCGCGTCAGCACCGCTTACGGCTCCGCAGGCCGCGCTGCCGCCTACAACCCGGTCACCGGGAAAGCCGCCGTCGCAGGTGGTGTATCCGGTGCCCGTGGCAGCGCCGCAGGCATCCGCACCAGCGAGGGCACTGGCGCTGCCGCATGGGACACTCGTTCTGGCCAAGGTGCCGTCGCCAAGACGAAAAACGACAACGTTTACGCCGCCCGCAACGGCAATGTTTACAAAAAGGACGCGGATGGCAATTGGAGCACCAACGCCGGTGGCACTTGGAAACCCGTAGCTGAACCCCAGGGATCCCCTGCCGGTGGCCAATCGCAAAGTCGCACCACCCAGCCCCAGCGCCCCAGCACGCAAGCCCAACGCACACCTGCCCGCCCGCAGTCGGCAACCACACCCCAACGCCCGGCCACCCGACCGCAGTTCACCGACCGCCAGTCGCTCGACTCGATGTCACGCTCCCGCCAGCGCGGCAATGCCCAGACCCAGCGTGCCCAGTCATTCCAAGGCAGCTCGCGTGGCGGCGGTAGCGGAAGAATTCGTCGTTAGAAAATCATCCAATCCTAGCACACAGCACCCATGAAAATCATCATCGCAGCCATCTTCCTCTTCGCCGCCATCCCGGCCAGCGCCGGCACCACCCTCCCGGAACTGACAAACACCCAAGCTGTCGCCACCACCGGATCCGGTTGGCAACTTCGCACCGCCCTCTACGCTTGGGGAACCTCACTCGATGGCGATGTCACTCTGCGCGGCAACACCCTGCCAGTTGATGCCGCCTTTGAAGATATTTTTGAAAACCTCGACTTCGCCTTCATGGGCGCGGTGGAAATCGGCAACGGCAAATGGAGTTTACTCGCGGATTTGTTCTATGCGGAGCTGAGCACTAGCAACACCAGGCGCAATCTCGAATTCAATTCCGAACTCGACCAATTCATTGGCAACTTCGTGATCGCCTACAACATCATCGACCTTCCAGACACACGCTCCGATGTCTATGCCGGTGCGCGCGTCAACTCGCTGGATGCAGACCTCGAAATCCTAACCAACCGCGTCGGAACCTTTAACGGATCGAACAGCAAAACATGGATCGACCCCATCATCGGCGCGCGTTTTCAGCAAAATTTTTCCAACCATTATTTTATCCGAGCTATTGGAGATATCGGCGGATTCAGTGTTTCTTCGGACCTCACCTGGCAGGCAATGGTCGGCGTCGGTTATCACATCCATGACGCCGCATCGGTGCTGCTCGGCTACCGTGGCATCGGCACCGACTATGAAAGTGGCGGCTTCGCTTATGATGTCATCAGCCACGGCTTGCTTCTCGGACTCGAATACAAGTTCTGAAGGCCGTTAGCAGCGAATCGATGGCCGCCGACGCTTTACGCCTATTGACAACAGATGGGGCGAAATTTTGATCATTGGTCATCGACGTCATATCACAAAACCGTGCCTGCGATCACTTCGCGGCTAACTTTTCCCGATGAATTCCGCGCTTTTCACGATTTCGCTTCTGGCCGCCCTTCTCACGGCCGCTTGCGCCCCCTCCGTTACGCCGGATCATAACCTGGCCCGCGCTCGTCTGGAGCAGGCGGAATCTGTCAGTCTCACCATGGAGCAACGCGCGGTTTTGTATTTAGACGCTGCCAGAGAGTCAGTAAAACTGCTAGATCGTGACGAGGCCCGCTCGATTTATAACAAATCCGCTGCCGATCTCACCGTGCTGCTGCGGGCCGCAGAAAAGGGCTCGCTCTGGAATCGCTCGCTCACCCTGACCTCTGGCGGGGCAAGTTACCGACTGCGCTTCGCTAAGGCCACCCGCGACGGCGTCCGAGATCCCGCCTATTTCACCTCGTTCACCCCGGCGGATGAAGTGGATCTGAAAACCATCCAACGCAGGAACCGCCAGAATGGCAT